>JAHHKH010000177.1 GCA_018679695.1 Maribacter sp. | reverse complement strand
ATCTGTTAACTCCTGTCTCTTTACGGTAATTTCATCAGTTCCCAAATTGGTATTATCATTAATAAAAATACCTTTGGAACCTAAGTTCATAGCCAACTCCATATCGGTTAGGCGATCCCCAATGACGAAAGAGTTTGATAGATCATACTCTTTGGAGAAATATGATGTTAGCAACCCTGTTCCGGGTTTACGGGTATTGGCATTTTCATGAGGGAAAGTCCTATCCAATAATACTTCGTCAAAAATAATACCTTCATTCATGAAAGATTTCAGGATAAAATTCTGCACCGGCCAAAAAGTCTCTTCGGGGAACGAATCAGTTCCTAGTCCGTCTTGGTTGGTGATCATTACCAGCTCATAATCCAGTTCCCGAGCTATTTTACCTAAATAGGTGAAGCATTTCGGATAGAATTCCAATTTTTGAAAAGCGTCAATCTGTTCATCGGCAGTTTCTTTAATGAGGGTACCATCGCGGTCAATAAACAATACTTTCTTCATTTTATATAATTTCTTTAAGAGCGCTTACTAATTTTATATTCTCCTTTTCGGTTCCCACGGTAAACCTTAATGTATTCTCGCACAAAGGTTGATTACTTCTATTTCTGACTACAATCCCTTTATCCAAAAGTTGACTGTATCTTCTATTAGCGTTATCTACTTTAACCAATACAAAATTGGCGTCGGAAGGGTAAATCTTTTGAATAAAACCTACCTCATTCAAAACATTAAGTAAAGTCCTCTTTTGACTCAATATTGCAGTTACTTCGTTTTTCAATAAATCTGGTTTCATTACTTGTTCCAGGGCGAACTTTTGTGTTAGTTCATTTACATTATATGGCGGTTTGATCTTGTTCAAAACAGTAATGATCTCACTGGAAGCGAAACACAGACCCAAACGAATTCCTGCCAGGCCATAAGCCTTTGATAAGGTTTGGATAATTACCAAATTCGGGTATTCCTCCAATCTTTCCAACCAACTCTCCCTTTTTGAAAAATGTATATAGGCCTCGTCGATTACAACCAAACCTGAAAACCCATTTAAAAGTCTTAAAATTGAATCTTGGCTAAAACTATTACCAGTTGGGTTGTTTGGAGAGCATATTAAGAGCATCTTAGTATGTTCATCAATGGTTTGTAGAATGTTTTCTATATCCAATTCGAACTCCCTAGTAAGGAATACCTCCTTGTTTTTTACAGCATTGATCCCCGATAATACCTTGTACATGCCATAGGTAGGTGGCATGGTTATGACATTATCCCTATTCGGTTCACAAAATGCACGGAACAACAAATCCAAAACTTCATCACTTCCATTTCCTAAAAGGAGATTTTGGATACCCACTCCCTTTTGCTCCGCCAAAACGGTCTTTAAGCTACGTTGTTGTGGGTCAGGATAACGATTCACCCCATTTTCAAAGGGATTCTCATTGGCATCCAGGAATATCATTTGGGTACCATCAGATATATATTCATCCCTGGCAGAGGAATATGGTCTTAATAATTTTACAGTATCGCGTACAATACTATTTAAATTGAATTCGGGCATTGTTTTTATTATCAATCAGTACAAAACTTAGTTACAATTAACCTACCAATAATCTTTAGTTTAAACTATCAAGTCGCAGTGTTACCGCATTCTTATGGGCCTGTAGACCTTCTGCTTCAGCCATTAACTCTATTGCTTTGCCAATTCCAAGAATCCCTTCTGGCGTTATTTTTTGAAAAGTCATGGTCTTCATAAAACTATCCAGATTCACACCGCTATATTGCTTAGCATAGCCATTTGTAGGTAAGGTATGATTTGTTCCTGATGCATAGTCCCCTGCACTTTCAGGGGTGTAATTACCCACAAAAACCGAACCCGCGTTCATTAATTGATCCATATAGTCCCCTTCATCCGCAACACAAAGGATAAAGTGCTCCGGACCATATTCGTTGATCAAGTTAATTGCTGCTTGGGATTTCTCAAAATATATCAACTTACTATTGGCGATTGCCTTTATCGCGATAGCTTTTCGAGGCAATACCTTTATTTGATTTTCAACCTCCTGTTCAACGGCTGCGATCAGCGCTTTTGAAGTCGAAACCAATATAACTTGACTATCAGCTCCATGTTCGGCCTGACTCAATAAATCCGATGCAACAAAAGATGCATTGGCACTGTCATCTGCCATGACCAATAATTCGCTTGGTCCTGCAGGCATATCTATGGCTATGCCATGTTTGGTCGCTATTTGTTTGGCAACGGTCACATATTGGTTTCCCGGGCCAAAAATCTTGTAGACCTTAGGAATGCTTTCAGTGCCAAAGGTCATGCCTGCGATGGCTTGTATTCCTCCTACCTTGAATATTTGAGTGATACCGCACAATTTAGCAGTATATAATATCGCTGCGGGAATTTTCCCTTGATTGTTCGGTGGGGAACATAGGACAATTTCTTGACAGCCTGCAATATTTGCAGGAATAGCCAACATTAAAATTGTCGAAAATAAAGGGGCTGATCCTCCGGGAATATATAATCCCACTTTTTGAATGGGTCTTTTTTCTTGCCAGCACAATACTCCAGGAGCTGTTTCAACTTCAACTTTTTTTGTTTTTTGCGCCCTATGAAAAGCTTCAATATTCTTTTTTGCCAAGGCAATTGCATTTTTCAATTCCGAAGTGACCAAAGAAGAAGCTTCTCGAATTTCATTTGCTGAAACCAGCATATCATCCAGATTAACCCCATCAAATTTGTTGGTATATTTCATTAAAACAGCATCCCCTGCGTCCTGAACTTCGGCAAAAATGGTATTTACGGTATTTTCAATATCCGATACGGTCTGGGTCGGACGCTTCAAAAGCTGCGGCCAGTCTTCTTTTTTTGGTTTATATACTTTCTTCATCACAATACCATTTTCTCGATTGGACAAACCAATATGCCTTCGGCGCCTGCCCCTTTCAATTCATCGATAACTTCCCAAAATTTGTCTTTATTGATTACCGTATGCACAGAGCTCCAACCAGCTTCTGCCAATGGCAGTACAGTAGGACTTCGCATTCCTGGCAACAATTCCAATATAGCATCCAATCTACTATTTGGTGCATTCAATAATACATATTTAGACTGTCTTGCCTGCAGCACTGCATTGATTCGAAACTGCAAATTGCTTAGAATTGCCCTTCTTTCATCGGTTATCTTTTTCGAAACCGCTAAAACAGCTTCACTCTTCAACATGATTTCCACCTCTTTGAGATTGTTCTTGAAGAGCGTGCTCCCACTTGAAACTATGTCGCAAATGGCGTCTGCCAAACCTATGTTCGGAGCAATTTCAACAGATCCATTGATTATGTGCAATTCTGCTTTTACACCCATTTCATTTAAATAGGCATTTACTGTATTTGGATAGGAAGTGGCAATTCGTTTGCCTTGAAAATCTTTTACAGATTTGTACTTTGTAGCTTTAGGTACCGCCAATGAGACCCGGCATTTCGAAAATCCCAGTTTTTCAGCGATATCAATGTCGCCGCCCTTTTCGATCAATACATTCTCACCGATAATGGCAATATCAACGACACCGTCCCTGAGATACTGTGGAATATCGCCATTGCGCAAATAAAATACCTCCATCGGGAAGTTCCGTGCCGAGGCTTTTAATTGGTCTTTACCATTATCAATGGATATTCCGCAATTCTTCAATATTTCCAAAGAATCTTCATTCAAACGACCTGACTTTTGTATGGCTATTCTAATTTTCGTCATTTTCATTACTTTACTGTTGTCTTTTGGTTCTCTTATAGGCCTTGAACCATTGGGTTAAATAAAAAACCCGTTTGATTGCTCAAACGGGTCAGATATATGCTGTAAATACTACAATACATTTCTACATCGCTTGAGAGCAAGTATAAAAATGATGATGTGTATTTTGATTTCTCATTATAGCTGTAAAATTAGGACTTATTTTCAATTCACAAAATATTTGTTCCAAATAGTACATTTCTTTTTTCTGGAAGCGTCCTTTAAAACAATATTAATTGTTACCTAAGATCAAAGGTAATCCTGAATCACCACTTCCTACAACAACCACTTTGGTGTTAGGGGATTTGGATAGCTCCAGAGTAGCATCAATACCCTTATCCTGAAGTATTTTATCAGTCAAGGAAGCACTCAAGATTCTGTTTGCATCGGCCTTACCTTGGGCTTCAATTCGCACTTTCTCAGCTTCTTTTGAGGCAGTTACCAACCTAAATTCATATTCCAAGGATTCCTGTTCTTGCTTTAACTTACGTTCAATAGCCTCTTTAATTGTAGGCGGTAGGGTTACATCCCTTACAAGAACCTCATTCAACTGAATGTACTGGCCATCAACAATCTTCTTGGTTTCTTCGTAAATCTCTGCCTGAATGGCATCTCTTTTACTCGAGTATAATTGCTCTGGTGTATACCTACCCACCACACTTCTAGCAGCGGATCTTATAGTAGGCAATAAAACACGTTGTACATAGGCCTCTCCTTTTTCTTGGTGAAGCTTTCCAAGCAACTCCCTTTTTGGCTCAAACCATGCAGAAGCATCCAATTTAATCTCAAGACCATTAGAGGACAGTACTTGCATTTTTTCAAATACTTCCTGTTGTCGTACTTCATAAATATAAACTTTATTCCAAGGGGCAACGATATGAAAACCTTCACCTAGAGGCGGCTCATCGGTTACAACACCCCCACCAAAAGTTTTATAAAGGACACCGGCTTCACCTGAACCGATGGTTATTGCTGATTTTGAAATCAATATTACCGCAAGAATCAAAATGATTACTGCAGGCAACGCTATTTTAGGTAATTTATCCATTTTAAAAATTTTTAAGTTAATCCGTTATATTTTCTGATAAACCATTCTGCGGCCAAAGCCACCACTATTATTCCTAATAAGAATCGAAAATCGACCAAAGATACGACATTTTGATGGCTTTTTTGGACCGGTTTGTATTTGTCTTCGTTTATTAAATCATTAATCAATTCATTAGTTTCATCAGGAAAATAAAGCTCGGCAGCTGTGCTTTGGGCTATCCTATCGAGCTTTTTATAATTACTTGACGTAAACTGTTGTTCCACATCAAAATCCAATATCCTGAAACTACCTGATTTTGAAATGTTTTCGTCAACAACCTTTACGGTAAAAGTATATTCACCAGAGGGCATGTTGCTCAAGTCCGCTTCATAAAAATCCCCTTTCAAAAGCATAGGGAACTCTTGGATATTGCTTTCCCCTGTCTGCTTCAGTGACAATAAGATCATGGCATCCGGATCAAAGGAGTACGATTCGTCAAAATAATTCGCAGCTATTTTAGCCTCGCTATTGCCTTCGTAAAACGATTGGTAATTCAATATCAACCTACTTCTTGTTTCATTCAATGTTAGGTAAAAGACAATCTTTCCTATTAAATCATCAAAATCATTGAAATTTTGGTTTTCCCGATAATTTTGCACCCTCCATTTCCATAGATTCTCACCAAATAATATGGCTTCGCGATCCAATCCACTTTCCGTTAAAACCAATAAAGGCTCGCCAATTTCAGTACCCTTAATTCTTTGCCCAAGTAGTACCTCATGTCCTTTATTGATAATTACTTCTCCCAAATTTGTCTCTAAAGGGGGGTAATTGTCAAATACCAAACTCGAAATATCGAATTTTGAAAAACTTGGATTGATCACTGGGGTAACTTCCTCCTTTTGATCGTAACTATTCTTTGTTAATGAATTCTGAATATTGTTCAGAAAATTCCAATCTGTCTTAGGCCCACTGATCAAGAAGGAATTCGACTTGACCTTGTCTATTAGGTCAAATATCCTATTGAAAGAAATTGTAGGTTGATAGAGTACAAATAAATCGATATCATCGAGCTCTTTTAAATCAACCCCAGGTTTTACTATTCTTACTGAACGCTGCTCATTACTTTCAATAGACTTTTTAAGAGCGCCTACATCAGGATGCAACAAGTCCGAAACTATAGCCACATTGGTTTTCTCATCGATTACCTCAATAGCTACGTTTTTGAAATTGTTTTTCTTGTTTTTTTCATCCACCAAGGGTTCAATATCGATAGTCATGGTTTTTAAACCAACAGAAGATGCCAATACATTTATGTTCAACACCTTAGAATTGATATCCTTGGTAAAATTTAATTTTTGGGAATGTATCCTGTTGCCGTCCAACGTTATACTCAAGTCTGTACTTACATTTTCATTACCATCATATGAAACGAATATTTCAACAGGGAACCGATTTTGTAGGAAGGCGTATTTATTGGTATTGACCTGGGTAATTCCCAAATCATCATACCTCGCTGTATCCCCTAATACAATCGGATAGATAGGGAACTTCTGATTTTCACTATAATATTCATAATCCTCTCCCAAGGTGCTGTTGCCATCGGACAAAAGGATTATAGCGCTTTCAGAATTGCCATAAATAGTATTCAGTGATTTCAATGCCTTTACAATATTGGTGGCTTTATCGGACTGATCCAAACTGTCCAAAACGCCAATATCAACACCAAATCGAAACTGTTCTACATTGAATTTTTCCGACAGCTTATTTGAAGAAGTGATTTTTTGAAGAATTGAATCGATCTGTAAAGCAGCACCAATGTTCTTTATTGAAGACGAATTATCGGCCAATACTAAAAGATTTGACCTTTCCAAAGTGAAGTCCTTCTTGGCAAACTTTGGATTTACCAATAAAAGAAATGCACTGAACAAGGCTATAAAACGTAAAAAGGAAAGCAATAGGCGAAGCTTTCCTCTAGTTTTTGATTTGTGGAAATATTGAAAAAGTACTATTAGTATGGCCACCACAGCGGCCAAAATGATTAAGAGTACTGTTGTCGTTTGCATTTATTCTTTAACTAGTACGTATTGTATGGAAATAATTTAACGGATATCAAGAAATTACGACATGATTCCAAAATTTCATGTCGCCATTCCGCCATCAACACTCAATACCTGGCCCGTTATGTATGAAGACAGGTCCGATGCCAAGAACAAACAGGCATTGGCGATATCCTCGGGCGACCCACCTCTTTTCAGTGGAATACCATCTCGCCAACCTTGTACTACCTTTTCATCCAATTTATCGGTCATTTCAGTCTCTATGAAACCTGGAGCAATGGCATTGCATCGAATATTTCTTGAACCCAACTCCAAAGCCACTGATTTGGTAAATCCGATCATACCGGCCTTAGAGGCAGCATAGTTGGCTTGCCCAGCATTTCCTTTGATGCCAACAACACTGCTCATATTTATAATTGAACCATGGCGTTGTTTCAACAAGGTACGTTGTACTGCTTTTGTCATATTGAATACTGACTTCAAATTGGTTTCGATTACCTGATCAAAATCTTCTTCACGCATTCGCATTAAAAGATTGTCCTTGGTAATCCCCGCATTATTTATCAAAACATCGATCCCGTCAAAATCCTCCAAGACTTGCGCTACCAACTTCTCAGAATCCTCAAAACTTGCGGCATTACTTTTATAGGCTTTAGCTTTTACACCCTTACTTGTAAGTTCTTTCTCGAGTTCTAAGGCTGGTCCCTCACTTGAGCTATATGTAAATGCCACATTGGCACCATTATCAGCGAATATTCGTGCGATACCTTTACCAATTCCTCTGCTAGCTCCTGTGATAATTACGTTTTTACCCTCTACAAATTTCATTAGTTTATTGCTTTATGCGGTTGATAATCAAAGATAGGTTTTGTTTATTCAAAGTAGAAAAAAAACCCGAAAATCCTGAATCATAATTCAGGGCAATCGGGAAAATGTTTTATTAGCAAATATTAAATCGGTAATTAACCCATTATCTCTTTTACTTTCAGACCAATTTCTGCCGGGGAATCCACTACATTGATACCACATTCCCTCATAATCCTTTTTTTGGCTTGGGCTGTATCATCACTACCACCCACTATAGCGCCAGCATGGCCCATGGTTCTGCCCGCTGGCGCAGTTTCACCAGCTATAAAACCTACAATAGGTTTTTTACTTCCACTTTCTTTATACCATTTTGCTGCATCCCCTTCCAATTGTCCTCCAATTTCCCCTATCATAACCACACATTCGGTTTCGGGATCATTGATTAATAATTCAACAGCTTCTTTGGTAGTTGTGCCAATAATCGGGTCACCACCAATACCAATGGCAGTAGTAATTCCCAATCCTTGACGTACTACTTGATCCGCAGCCTCATAGGTCAAGGTTCCTGATTTAGATACAATCCCGACCTTACCTTTCTTGAATACAAAACCAGGCATGATACCTACTTTGGCTTCACCAGGAGTGATTACACCTGGACAATTGGGGCCTATCAAACGGCAATCCTTATCTTTAATATAATCGGTGGTCTTCACCATATCCGCAATTGGTATTCCTTCGGTTATTGTTATGATGACCTTGATTCCGGCGCTTGCTGCTTCCATTATGGCATCTGCAGCAAAAGCTGGAGGAACGAAAATAATCGTAGTATCCGCACCAACTTTCTCAACAGCTTCCTCAACAGTATTGAATACGGGTTTCCCCAAGTGCTCTTGCCCACCCTTACCAGGCGTTACCCCACCAACGACATTGGTACCATACTCAATCATTTGACCTGCATGAAATGTTCCTTCACTACCGGTAAATCCTTGTACAATTATCTTGGAGTTTTTATTGACTAGAACGCTCATATACGAATTGATTTATTTTTTGCTGCACAAAAATATGCGATTACATATGAATTCAAAAGTTATAGGAAGGTTATTCTTCCAATTTCTTCAAAATCGATGGGATTTGCTTAACATAGGCCAATTGCTTTAATTTTTCCCTTGATTCCTCGATTGGTGTCCCGAAATAACTTTTACCTCCTTCGACGGATTTAGTGACCCCGGTCTGCCCCATAATTACAGCTTTCTTACCAATGGTTATCCCACTATTCGTACCTACTTGGCCCCATAAAGTGACTTCATCTTCAATGATAACACAGCCGGCGATACCCGTTTGCGAGGCTATCAGACATTTTTCGCCGATAACCGTGTCATGGCCTACATGTACCTGGTTATCGAGCTTGGTTCCCTTCTTAATCGTAGTATCTCCCGTAACTCCTTTATCTATAGTACATAAAGAGCCTATTTCAACATTGTCCTCAAGGACTACCCGTCCACAGGAAAGCAATTTGTCAAAACCATCGGGTCTGTTCTTAAAATAAAAGGCATCGGAACCCAAAACCGATCCGGAGTGGATGATCACATTGTCACCGATAACACAATTGTCATAAATTGAAACATTGGAATGAATGAGACATCCATTTCCTATGGAAACATTATTTCCTAAGAATACATTAGGCTGAATTACAGTGTCTTTACCTATCTTGGCCGAATTAGAAATTAAAGTGGCACATTTTTCAAAAGGTCTAAAGAACCTTGAAATCTTATTGAAATCCCTAAAGGGATCATCTGAAAGTAATAGTGCCTTACCTTCAGGACAGTCCACATCCTTATTTATTAAAATAATCGATGCTCTCGAATTCAATGCCTTATCGTAATACTTCGGGTGGTCAACAAAAACAATCTCCCCTTTTTGTACCACATGAATCTCATTCATTCCCAATACCGGGAATTCCTCGGGGCCAACATATTCACAACCAATAATCGTTGCTATTTGTCCTAAAGTATATGGAGTTGGAAATCTCATGATATTATGGGGTATTGAATAAAGGAGTTAATCTTTCACCCTTTCCATATAGTTGCCCTTTTCAGTATCGATCTTAATTTTATCCCCTTCGTTAATAAAAAGAGGGACGTTTACCCTTGCACCGGTTTCAACCTTAGCTGGCTTTGTCGCATTGGTAGCTGTATTGCCCTTTACACCGGGTTCGGCATGCGTAACTTCAAGTACAACACTGGCTGGCATATCAACCGACAATGGCATGCTGTCCTCGGTATTGAACAGTATGGTGACAATTTCACCCTCTTTCAATAAATCAGGGGCATCCAATGAACTTTTTTGTAAAGATATCTGATTGTAATCATCAGTATTCATAAAATGGTAGGTATCACCATCGGCATATAAAAATTGATAGGAACGGGTTTCAACGCGCACATCTTCAATCTTATGACCTGCCGAAAATGTATTGTCAATTACCTTGCCAGTGGTAACACTTTTCAATTTTGTTCTAACGAATGCTGGTCCTTTGCCCGGTTTTACATGTAAAAACTCAATTATCTTATAAATATCATTATTGTACTTAATGCATAAGCCTTTTCTAATATCGGATGTAGATGCCATATTGTAATTTAATTAGTGCTAAAATATCCTTTCATAATACCTCTTTGTGAATCCCTAATAAACTGCAGGATCTCATCCCTTTCAGGGGTTGCCTCCATTTCGGCCTCAATAATTTGAACCGCTTGGGTATTGTTATAATTCTTCTGATAAAGTATGCGGTAAATATTTTGTATCTCCCTGATTTTATCAGAGCTATACCCCCTTCTTCTTAATCCTACTGAATTGATACCTACATAGGATAAGGGCTCACGAGCTGCTTTAACATATGGGGGTACATCCTTGCGTACCAATGAACCACCTGTAACGAAAGCATGACTTCCAATGGATACAAATTGATGTACTGCAACCAATCCAGCCAATATCACATTGTCACCAATGGTAACATGACCGGCCAAGGTAGAATTGTTGGAGAAAATACAATTGTTACCAACCAAGCAATCATGGGCAACATGGCAATAGGCCATTATTAAACAATTTTTCCCGATTATGGTTTTCATCCTATCGGAAGTGCCCTTATGAATCGTTGCACATTCACGAATGGTGGTATTATTGCCAATGGTTACCGTAGTCTCCTCACCATCATATTTTAAATCCTGTGGTGGGGCTGATATTACCGCTCCTGGAAAAATGTTGCAGTTCTTTCCAATTCTGGCACCTTCCATTATGGTTACATTGGAACCAATCCAGGTACCATCGCCAATAACAACGTTATTATGAATTGTGGTAAACGGCTCAACGACCACATTTTTAGCAATTTTTGCACCGGGGTGAATATAGGCAAGGGGTTGATTCATGTTATGTTCTTTTAACGATTTGGGCCATCATCTCTGCCTCACTTACCAGTTTATCATTTGCATAGGCATAGGCCTGCATATGGCAAATACCCCTTCGAATAGGAGAAATAAGGCTACAATGAAAAATCAAGGTATCCCCTGGCAATACTTGTTGCTTAAATTTAACCTTGTCTATTTTCATGAACAGGGTAAGATAATTTTCTGGATCTGGAACCGTACTCAATACCAGGATACCACCGGTCTGCGCCATCGCTTCTACCTGCAGTACTCCAGGCATAACGGGAGCTCCGGGAAAATGACCAACAAAGAACGGTTCGTTCATTGTCACATTCTTCATACCCACGACATGCTTATCAGAAAGTTCCAAAATCCTGTCTATTAATAAGAACGGAGGTCTATGCGGAAGCATGGCCATGATTTGATGTATGTCCATCAATGGCGGCAGGCTCAAATCATATTTTGGAACATTATTGCGTTTTTCCAGTTTAATGATCTTGGCCAATTTCTTGGCGAACTGGGTGTTGACAAAATGCCCAGGTTTGTTGGCAATAACCTTACCTCTAATCCCAGTACCTATTAAGGCCAAATCGCCAACTACGTCCAATAATTTGTGACGGGCAGCTTCATTGGGTTGATGCAAGGTTAGATTATCCAATATTCCATTTGGCTTAACCGATAGTTTTTTCTTTTTAAATGCCTTCTCAAGTTTCCGCATGGTTTCCTCGGAAATTTCCTTATCAACATATACGATGGCATTGTTCAAGTCGCCTCCCTGTATCAATCCATTTTCCAATAACATTTCCAATTCATGTAAGAAACTGAATGTGCGGGCATCCGCAATTTCGGTTTTGAAATCGGAAATACGTTCCAAGGTGGCATTTTGCGTACCCAGAACCTTGGTCCCAAAATCGACCATAGCGGTAACTTGATATGTATCTGCTGGAATTACGGTCAACTCGCTGCCGGTCGCCTCGTCCTTATATGAAATAACTTCCTTGACAATATATTCCTCACGTTCAACATCTTGCTCCACTATCCCGGCTTTTTCCAAAGCTTCAACAAAAAACTTTGAAGAGCCATCCATTATAGGTGGCTCTGGGGAATCCAATTCTATTATAATATTGTCAATTCCCATCCCTACCAACGCGGCCAATACATGCTCCGAAGTTTGGATTTTAACCCCTCGTTTCTCTAAATTCGTCCCACGTTGGGTATTCACGACATAATTGGCATCGGCTTCTATTACAGGTTCCCCTTCTAAATCGACCCGCTTAAAAGCATACCCGTGGTTTACTTCCGCTGGAACAAACCGTAATGTTACATTTTCACCAGTATGTAAGCCTACACCCTTGAGTGTAACCGCTTTTGCAATGGTTCTTTGCTTATTATTTGTTTTGGTCACTGTCAATTCTTTTTTCCAGTTTGTCTATTTTGTTTACAAGCTTTGGTAAGTTCTTAAAATGAACATATGACTTGTTGTAATCACCATAAGTAAGTGCTGGTGAGCCTTGTAGCACTTCATTATCCTTTATGTTTCTTATGATACCCGATTGGGCTTGTATTTTCACATTATCGCCAATGGTTATGTGGCCCACAATACCTACTTGCCCCCCTATCATGCATCTTTTACCTATTTTGGTGGACCCTGCAATACCCGTTTGTGCCGCAATCACCGTATGTTCACCAATTTCAACATTATGGGCAATCTGAATTTGATTGTCGAGCTTAACCCCCCTACGTAAAATTGTAGATCCTAAGGTTGCCCTATCAATCGTTGTTCCTGCTCCAATATCCACATTGTCCTCCAAAATTACATTTCCGGTTTGTGGAACTTTACTGAATTCACCGTTCTTATTCGGGGAATAACCAAAACCATCTGCCCCGATAACAGCACCACTATGGATCATACAGCTTTTGCCGATCACGGTTTCGGAATAAATCTTGGCTCCAGCAAAAATGATGACATCATCATCTATTGTCACATTATCCCCTATGTATACATTGGGGTATATTTTCACATTATCACCAATACTGACATTACTCCCCAAATATGAAAATGCTCCCAAATAGAAGTTTTCACCGTAAGCAGCGTCATCAGAGGTGTAAACAGGGGATTCAATACCTACCTTATTGTTTTTAACCTGATTGTAGTATTCCAATATTTTTGAAAATGATTCATAGGCATCATCGACCTTGATCATTGTCGTGGTAATATCCTGTTCAGGTACAAAGTCTTTATTTACAATAGTGATCGAGGCTTTTGTGGTGTATATAAAAGAAGTATATTTTGGGTTCGCCAAAAAGGTTAGGGAACCGCTTTCGCCCTCTTCAATCTTAGCAAGTTTATGGACTGCTATCTCTGGATTTCCATCGACTTCGCCCTCCAAAATGCCTGCAATCTGACCTGCTGTAAATTCCATGGGCACAAAAGTAAGAAAAATAGTTAAACGGATTCTTTGGGATAACAGATATAGTATTTGGTCACCTTTTTAGATAAGGTCTTCAAATTCAAGTGGTCAGATGCTTTGGCAGCGTCCTTGAGTTTACCGTCCTTTCCTAAAATATTTATATTTTGCTTTTCAAGATTATAGGCCCTATTCGTTACCTCACCTTTAAACACGAAAAAACCGGTTTCTTCATTTGAAAGGCCGTGTAGGTTTTTGAAAGCCTTGAATTCTTCCTCAAACCTGGAAATGGCTATTGGTTTGCTCTTCATTTTTATAGTAAGCAACTTTCTATGGATTATCATTTCACAGAGTTTTGCAAGTACAAAATCATCATGATATTGCCAATTCTTTATGGCTGCGAGAATATCGGTATCATCAAGTTGGGCGAATTTATCCAAGGTTGCCGTATTGAAATGGGGCTTTCCTATTTTGTTTTCCATAAAGAACAATAGCGGTTCACTGCAATCCAACAAAAGGCCTTTTACGACTAATTGTCTTGCCCTTTTCAAAATACGGATCAATAATTGCTCTGCCACCAATCCTGTTTTGTGCAGATACACTTGCCAGTACATAAACCGCCTTGCCATTAGAAATTTCTCGATAGAGTAGATTCCTTTTTCTTCAACTACCAATTCATTGTTTACCACATTGAGCATGGTTATCAGACGTTCAGCATTGATATTGCCTTCGGCCACACCTGTATAAAAGCTATCCCTTTTTAAATAATCCAAACGATCCATATCCAATTGGCTCGAAACAAGCTGGTTTAAGAACTTTTTAGGGCATTCCCCTTGGAAGATTTCAATGGCAAGCGTTAAACTTCCGTTAAACCTTCGGTTGAGTTCTTCCATGAACAATAGCGATATGTGCTCATGTGAAATCCCTTCAACGATACTATTTTCCATGGCATGTGAAAATGGGCCGTGGCCAATATCGTGTAATAAAATGGCAATAAGCAAACCTTCTTCCTCCTCCTTGGAGATCGCAACGCGCTTGAAACGAAGTACTTGTATGGCCTGTTGCATTAAATGCATGCTTCCCAACGCGTGATGAAAACGGGTGTGATGGGCTCCTGGATATACCAAATACGACAAACCCATTTGGGAAATTCTACGTAATCTTTGGAAGTAGGGATCCTCAATCAGATTAAATATGAGTGCACTGGGAATTCTAATAAATCCGTAAATTGGATCATTGAAAATCTTAAGCTTGTTTGAATTTGTCAAAATGGCCTATTATTTAATAAAAATCAAAGTTATGCAATTGAAATGAGACCTTGACACCAAGGGTCAGGGTTAGCCTGCCTGCCGGTAAGTAGGTTCAGCTACACATCTTATATACGTCTTGCACACTTTATCAAATACCGTTTCACCAATATGAACAAGATAACCATCTTATGGGTCGATGATGAGATCGATCTTTTAAAACCACATATAATATTTCTGGAAGGAAAGAACTACGAGGTTGTTACTTGTAAAAGTGGACAGGAAGCCCTGGAGGAAATACAGCAGCAAGCTGTTGATATCATTTTTCTGGATGAAAACATGCCCGGTCTTTCGGGATTGGAAACTTTGAACGAAATCAATATACTCAACTCTTCGATTCCTGTGGTCATGATTACCAAAAGCGAAGAGGAACTTATCATGGAAGAGGCTATAGGCTCGAAAATAGCCGACTACCTGATCAAGCCTGTGAATCCACATCAAATTCTGTTGTCCTTAAAGAAAAATTTGGATCATTCCCGACTGGTCTCTGAGCGTACGACTGCCAACTACCAGCAGGAATTTCGAAAGATTGCGATGGACTTGTCCATGGTGGATTCCTATGAGGAATGGATCGATCTGTATAAAAAGTTGATTTATTGGGAATTGCGTCTGGAGGATATCGAGGACAGTAGTATGTTCGAGATTTTGGAATCCCAAAAAATAGAGGCGAACAATCAATTTGGAAAATTCGTGGAACAAAATTATGCGGATTGGTTCAGTGATCATGATGCCCCGGTAATGTCGCATAACCTTTTCAAGGAATGGATCAAACCGGAAATTATTGATACCCCCACCCTATTGATCGTGGTTGATAATCTACGATATGACCAATGGTTTGCTTTTGAGGATACGGTCAACACCTTCTACAAGAAGACCAAAGAGGAGTCCTATATAAGTATACTGCCCACGGCCACGCAATATGCAAGGAATGCCATATTTTCAGGATTAATGCCCTCTGCCATGGAGAAAAAATATCCCGATTGGTGGAAAAACGATACCGAGGAAGGTGGGAAAAACCTTTTTGAGGATAAATTTTTGGGGGAACAGTTAAAACGATTGGGGTTGAATCTCAAATGGGAGTATCATAAGATCAGTAGTCTAAAACAAGGGAAATCACTATCGCAAAACTTTAAATCGCAAAAGGACAATGACCTAACGGTTATTGTATATAATTTCGTGGATATGCTCTCCCATTCCAAGACCGAAATGGAGGTCATCAAGGAATTGGCATCGAATGACAAGGCGTATCGCTCGCTTACTCAAAGTTGGTTCAAGAATTCGCCCTTGTTGGAAATTATACAACAGGCCCAACAAATGGGATTGAAGTTGATCATCACTACAGACCATGGGACCATAAATGTAAAGCAACCCTCCAAGGTAATTGGGGATAAGGAAACCAGTTTAAACCTGCGATACAAGACGGGCCGTAGTTTGAGTTATGAGAAAAAGGATGTTTTGGAGGCAAGGAACCCTGCCGATATTCACCTACCCAGTATCAATGTGAGCAGCTCCTTTATTTTTGCAAAAAACGATCTGTTCTTTGCCTACCCCAATAACTATAACCATTATGTGAGTTATTACCGGAATACCTATCAACACGGTGGGGTGTCTTTGGAAGAGATGATCATCCCCTTTGTGGTATTGGAGCCTAAATAAGAATCCACAAATATATCACTCATTTAGGTCATAACCTTCTCCCAATCTAAAATCGGCATCTGTTGTCGCCATAAATTATAATAATGACCTTTTTTGGCATAAAGTGTAACATGCGAACCTTCTTCAATTACCATTCCTTTATCAAGGACTACTATTTTGTCGGCATTGATTATCGTACTCAATCGATGGGCGATTATTATTATGGTTTTATTATTTTCCCTTAGGTTGTTCACTGTTTTTTGAATATAATTCTCTGAGGAGCTATCCAATGAGGAGGTTGCCTCGTCCAAAACTAAAATTTCTGGCTTCATGTACAGTGCTCTGGCAATGGCTATTCGTTGTTTCTGTCCTCCTGATAAGGTAGCTCCATTTTCACCTAAATAAGTACCAAAACCATTTGGCAAATTCTCTATAAATCCTAAAATACCTATTGCTTTACATATGCTGGTTATACGTTCCAAATCTGGAGCGAACTCCCCCACTGCAATATTCTCAATTACATTTCCAGCAAACAAATCAATTTTTTGAGGAACTACACTCACTAAATCCTTTAGACTTCGATTATCTATATATTTTAAATTATAATCCCCTATAAGAATATTCACCTTTTGAATAGGGTATATGTTTTGTAGTAGGGATATTAACGTAGATTTGCCTGAGCCACTCTCCCCAACAATTGCTGTAATTTTACCTTTTGGAATTTGCAAATTAAAGTCCTTAAAGACTTCTACTCGAGTACCATATCTGAAGCCTACATTCTTAAATTTAATATCAGCAATGTTCTTTTTCTTTAATACTATCTTATTTTCCGTGTCTTCACGTTCTAAGTCCATTATTTCAAATAAACGATCTACAGCTATAAATGCATTTTGTATTTGTTTGTTTGCGCCAATTAAGTTCGCAACAGGACCGATGAAATATCCTACAATAGCATAGAATGACATAAGTTCTCCCGGAGAAATTTCCCTTTCAATTACAAAATACGAACCACACCATAATAAGGTTATGGTGAATAATCGTGAAATAAATTCACTACTCGTCCGAGAAAAAATACTGTTTAAGGCAGACTGAAAGCCAGTCTTCAAAAG
>JAHHKH010000176.1 GCA_018679695.1 Maribacter sp. | reverse complement strand
AGTCAGAATTATTAATGGCAGTAGCCCAGGACGACAGTTCAAGGGTGCGATTGGAAGCACTTGTTGCCGCATCTTGGTTAGAAAAGAGTATCGGGCTCCCAATCATAGAGGCAGTAGGCAAACTCCCTTTGGACAATTGGATGGTTAAACCATATGAGGCCGCATTAGCCCATATAAATGGCCATAATTTAGGAGAGGCCCCTGAAGGCAAAACAAAGACCCATTTGGAAGGTGTGGCAAAAGAACTATTTATAAAAGGGGAAGAGATCTATAACCGTGAGGGTTTTTGTATAACATGTCATCAATCGGATGGTAATGGGCTCACAGCCTCTCAATTTCCTCCCTTAGCGGATATACCATGGGTAACAGGAAATGAAGAACGTCTTATTAAACTAACCTTAAAGGGCCTAATAGGACCAATTGAAGTGAAAGGCAAGACATATCCCGGACAAGTACCTATGACCCCATTTGGTGGTATGTTGAATGATGTGGAAATAGCGGCTGTTTTGACGTATGTCAGGAATAGTTTTGGGAATAAATCCTCGATTATCGACCCTGGAAAGGTCAAGGAGGTCCGCGGGAAAATCAAAGACAAAGAAGGCTTTTATACAGCTGAGGAACTGTTAAAAGAACATCCTTTGAAATAGATTTTCAGAATCAATTAGGGTACTGGAAACTCAAAGATTTTGTCCATAGACAACCATTTTTCCCCAGGCTTTGCGACAGGTAACGCCTGCTGGTAATTCCACATGAGTTCTTCCCACTCTTGGACCTTTGAATTACCTTGGTCCATTTTGGCCTTTTCAGCAAATGAAAAGTTGTCTTCAACTTCGATAATCATAAATAACCGATTTGAAACACGATATATTTCCATAGTTGTGATCCCAGAATTGCTTAAACTATCAAGCACCGAAGGCCAAACATTTCTATGGTGTTCCTCATAGGTTGCAATTAAATCGGGATCATCTTTTAAATCCAACGCCAAGCAATGTTTTTTCATGAGTTATCATTTGATGAAGCTAAAATTACGAAAACGTTTTATTTAATCTTCATTAGAAGAAGTGCGCTTGTAAATCCCTATTTGTGGGTCTGCGCAAAGTGCCGGCAACCAATTGATTATTTCTCGATTTGAGTTGTCAATAGTTTTTAATAAGTATCCAAAAAATAATTGATAAAAAACGGTAGATTTACCTCAAAATTTTTTAAAAATAGGCAATGCAAGTAGACTACCTCAAGAACAATACAAAGAAACCATATCAAATGAACAAAGAAATTAATCTGCAATCTGCTGATAATATCAGGGCTTTGGCAGTGGCAATGGTTGAAAAGGCCAAGTCTGGTCACCCTGGAGGCCCCATGGGTGGTGCGGACTTTATGCACATTCTTTATTCCGAATTTTTTAATTACGATCCAAATGATATGACCTGGCCATTTAGGGACCGTTTTTTTATGGATGCAGGTCACTTGTCCACATTAATGTACGCGCAATATTACTTGCTGGGCAATTATACAAAGGAAGATATTGCGAATTTTAGACAATGGGGTTCAATAACACCCGGCCATCCTGAAGTTGATGTGGCAAGGGGGGTTGAAAATACATCGGGACCTTTGGGTCAAGGGCATACCATGGGTATTGGCGCTGCTGTGGCCGCAAAATTCCTGCAAGCCCGTTTTGGTAATTGGATGAACCATAAGATTTATGGATTCATTTCTGATGGAGGAATCCAAGAGGAGATTTCACAAGGAGCCGGACGCATCGCAGGACATTTAGGATTGAATAATTTCATCATGTTCTTCGATTCCAATGATGTTCAACTCTCGACAATGACCGATGAGGTTACCACTGAGGATACCGAAATGAAGTACAAAGCATGGGGCTGGAAAGTCATCACTATAGACGGCCATAACCATGATGAGATACGCATGGCACTGTCAGAAGCGAATGCTGAAAAAGAAAGACCTACACTGATTATTGGAAAAACCATAATGGGTAAAGGGTGTGTCACTGCTGATGGCAGTTCGTTCGAAGGGCATTGCGAATTACATGGGCAACCCATTGGTAATACAGGTGCAGATTATGAAAAGACACTTTTGAATTTAGGGATGGATCCTACTAATCCATTCGAAATATATCCCGAGGTAAAGGCGTATTATAATGATATTCTAGATAAAAAAAAGACCGATGCTGCCCAAAAGAAAGCTGAAATTGCAGCATGGAGAACTGCAAATGAGGATTTGTCCGCTAAAATGGATCATTTCTTTTCAGGTGAATTACCCCCATTGGATTTTGAATCCGTAGTGCATAAAGAAGGTTTGGCTACTCGGGCAGCTTCATCGAATGTGTTGGGTTATTTGGCCGAACATGTTGATAATATGATAGTTTCCTCGGCTGATTTATCCAATAGTGATAAAACTGATGGGTTTCTAAAAAAATCATCGGCACTTCGAAAAGGGGATTTCTCAGGAGGGTTTTTGCAGGCAGGGGTTGCTGAATTGACCATGGCTTCAATAGCAAACGGAATTGCCTTGCATGGCGGCGTAATTCCAGTAGTTGCCACATTCTTCGTTTTTTCCGATTATATGAAACCGGCTATACGATTAAGCTGCATTCAGGAACTACCCGTTAAATTTGTTTGGACGCATGATGCTTTTAGGGTAGGGGAAGACGGACCCACCCATCAACCGGTTGAACAAGAAGCACAAATTCGTTTATTGGAAAAGCTGAAGAACCATAGCGGTAAGCAAAGTTTTGTGGCATTGCGTCCTGCCGATTCAGTTGAGACAAGTGTTGCATGGAAAATGGCCATGGAGAACACCAATACGCCGACTGGGTTGATACTTTCAAGGCAGGGTGTAAAAGACGTTCCAGCGCAATCCAACTCGAGATATTCTGAAGCTATAAATGCTGAAAAGGGCGGATATTTGGTAAAAGAAGCCTCAAATCCTGATATAGTTCTCGTGGCCAATGGTTCTGAGGTTTCAACTTTAGTTGACGCAGCGGTACTTTTGGAAGAAAAGGAGAATTTACAGATCAGTATTGCCTCTATCCCTTCCGAGGGCATTTTTAGGCAACAATCGAAAAGCTATCAGACCAGTATAATACCTACGGACAAACCTGTTTTTGGTCTAACGGCCGGTCTTCCGGTAAATTTGCAGGCATTGGTAGGTCCGAACGGAAAAGTTTTTGGGTTGGACCATTTTGGTTATTCGGCACCGGCCAAGGTATTGGATGATAAATTTGGTTTTACAGGGGAAAAGGTAAGCACCGAAGTTTTGAATTTTCTAAGGAAAAAGTAAGGCTTCAATACTTTGATAAAGGGATTTGCATGAAATGGCAAATCCCTTTTTTTAAACCATGAACAGTATTTCTTCATCATATGGAGGGCAGTTCATTATTTGCTATACAAATTTTTAAACTATATTCAAACGGGAAAAAACGAAGTGATAAATAATATCCCGATGACTTATGGATGCATTCATTGATTTTTTTGCTAACCTGACCAGTCTTCAAAAG
>JAHHKH010000243.1 GCA_018679695.1 Maribacter sp. | reverse complement strand
GGCCTTGTCCATCCATTCCTTGGCCTTATTGATATCCTTGCCCGCAGATGCATAATACACAGCTGCAGCATAGTAATCACCAGCGCCTGGCCCACTGAGGACCTTATCGATATTCTTGGTCACAACCGCGTCGGTTGGAACTTCAAATTTTACACCCGCATAGGTTTTCTCCCAAAGCATTCCTAAAGTTGCACCGTTGTCACTTAAATCGTCAATTGAGATTGTGAACGATTCCACTGGCCAAGCCATTTCGTTGGCCTCTACCGTAGTTTTTAGAGCTACCTTACTGTCATCCCATTCCCTTGGTGTTCCCCCACCACCTGTTTCAGTATAAAAATACACTTCCCAGGATTGTGCGTTAGGTTTAGTGAAAATGGCATAAGAACCTGCTTTGAGCTCTTGACCATCAATCGTAACGTCCTCACTAAAGGTAACCTTAGTTCTAGCATTGGCACCTGTGCGCCAGACTTTGTCGAAAGGAACCAAATCGCCAAAAATGGTTCTTCCCCTCATTGAAGGTCTCGAATACTCTACGATAACATCAGTTAATCCAACCGTTTGCTTCAATTTAGCAGCCGGACTGGGTGCTGGGGCATTTATTTGCGCTTCCATAGAAAAGGAAACCAAAACAGTACATACTAGTAATAGAAATTTTTTCATTTGTCTAATCGATTTTTAGTTTTCACAAAGCTAGAGATAAACGCTTCTAGGACTTGTTAAGAAATTCTTAAATAAAATATATTCAAACCAACTGCCTACCTTATATTAGGGTACTGAAAGGCAATAATCAAAACAAATCCTCGAATTAGTGCCAATATTATGTGAAAATCATATTATTGTTTAACTTTTTTGTATTTTTGTTAAACATTTTAATTGGAATATGAGACTCTATCAATTACATTCTAAACAAACATTGCCTATTTCTGCCGAAAAGGCATGGGATTTTTTATCAAGCCCAAAAAACTTAAGCGTAATTACGCCGGATCATATGGGCTTTAACATCCTTGCAGGGGCAGACAGGCCCATGTTTCCAGGTCAAATTATACAGTATAAAGTGTCCCCGTTTCCCGGCTTTACCACTAAGTGGGTCAGCGAAATAACACATGTTGAACAAGGAGCGTATTTTGTTGACGAACAACGCTTTGGGCCCTACTCGCTTTGGCATCACAAGCATTTTATCAACCCAATTCCAAATGGTGTTGAGATGGAAGATGTAATTGATTTAAAACTTCCTTTTGGATTTCTTGGTCAAATGGTATACCCCTTGGTCAGAAAACAACTGGTAAGCATTTTCAAATACCGTGAAAAGAAACTTACCGAACTATTCGGAAAAATAGATGGAATACCAAATTCATTAATTTTAAAAGCGATTTAACATGAATCGGAAAGTATCGATATTTTGGTTTCGCCGCGATTTACGATTGGATGACAATACGGGTCTAAATGAAGCTTTAAAGGGCTCCTCCCCCGTTCTCCCAATTTTCATATTTGATACGGAAATCCTTCAACAGTTACCAAAAAACGATGCACGCATTACTTTTATCCACACTTCGATACAAGGTTTGAACAAGGATCTACAGAAGAAATACAATAGCTCAATAGCGGTTTATAAGGGAAATCCTATTGAAGTGTTTACTACCTTGGTCAACGACTTTGACATAGAAGCCGTTTATACCAATCACGATTACGAACCATATGCAATACAACGTGATGCACAGATTGAAAAACTATTGGTTAGCAGGGGTATCCCCTTTCGTACCTACAAGGACCAAGTGATTTTTGAAAAAGATGAGGTTACAAAATCAGATGGAGATCCTTATGTAGTCTATACCCCTTATAAAAATAAATGGAAGGAAAAATTCAATAACACTTCGCCCTTACTAAGTCTTGAAAACGATTCTAACACCAATAACTTCATCAATAACCCCAAACTACCTTTTCTTGAATTAGCGGATTTGGACTTTGAACACTCAGCGATACAAACACCAGATTATGTCATCACTAAATCGTTCATTGAAAATTATGAGGCGACAAGAAATTATCCAGCAAAAAACAATGGTACCTCTAGAATAGGTCCACATTTGAGATTTGGTACGGTTTCAATTCGAAGAATCATGGGGGAGGCAATCAAGACCAAGAATGAGGTCTTTTGGAATGAACTGATTTGGCGCGAATTCTTCATGCAAATTCTTTGGCACTTTCCGAAAACGGTAAGCCATGCTTTTAAACCCAAGTATGACCGAATACAATGGCGTAATAATACAGCGGAATTTGAGAAATGGAAGATGGGACAAACAGGTTATCCTCTTGTGGATGCCGGTATGAGGCAACTGAATCAGACAGGTTATATGCACAACCGGGTTCGAATGTTGGTAGCGAGTTTTCTTTGTAAGCATTTATTAATCGATTGGCGTTGGGGAGAGGCATATTTTGCCGAAAAGCTGTTGGATTTTGAATTAAGCTCCAATGTTGGCAATTGGCAATGGGCAGCAGGCAGTGGTGTGGATGCAGCCCCCTATTTTCGAATTTTCAACCCCACAACACAAATCGAGAAATTCGACAAACAAAAAGCCTATATCAATAAATGGGTTCCTGAACTACAGGAATTAACGTATGCCGGGGAAATAGTGGATCACAAGTTTGCCCGTGAACGTTGCTTGAAAGTTTATAAAGAAGCCCTTGGATAAAGCTTTTTTAGTATATTTAGGAGCGAGCAATAAATTGCCATGGCTAAAAACAAAACCATACCTAATGAAACTTCTGTATCCGCGTTTATTGAAGGGGTTGAAGATGAGCAAAAAAAAGCGGATTGCCATACGCTTATAGGTTTGATGAAAGAAATTACCGGTGAGGAACCAGTAATGTGGGGGCCGAGCATCATTGGCTTTGGTAGCTATCACTATAAATACGACTCGGGACGCAAGGGTGATATGCTACTTACGGGATTTTCACCTCGAAAGCAAAACCTGACCCTTTACATCATGTCGGGGTTCAATAGGTATGAAAAATTGATGCAAAAATTAGGCAAGTATAAGACTGGCAAATCCTGTTTATATGTAAAACGAATTTCTGATATTGATATGGGTGTTTTAACAGAGTTGATCAAAGACTCTTTTACCCACTACAACAAGAAATATAATAGCTAATTCAAAACCACCATGAAAAAAACAATCCTAGGCCTTCTCATGCTGATGGCCATCTCAACATCAGCACAAAAAATGAACAGCAACAAGAAAACCTTGGTTGCTTCGATTGAAAAACACAAATCAGAACTAATAAAGGTCAGTGATTCGATCTGGGCATTGGCAGAAACGGCCTTCGAAGAACACAAGTCTGCTGAAATTTTAGCGGATTATGCCGAAAAAAATGGAATGACCGTTGAACGGGGTGTCGCTGGGATACCAACTGCCTTTACTGCTACCTATGGTACAGGAAAACCCGTAATCAGTATTTTGGGGGAGTTCGATGCCTTGCCAGGTATTTCCCAAAAAGCACAACCAACGAAAGAACCCCTCAATGCAGGAGCAGCTGGCCATGGTTGTGGGCATAACCTTTTCGGTGCTGCGAGTTTGGGAGCGGCAATAGCTACCAAAGAATTGATAGAACAAGGAAAATTAAAAGGCACCATAAAATTTTTAGGGACCCCATCGGAAGAAAAGTTCTTTGGAAAAATTTGGATGGTCAGGGAAGGTCTATGGGATGATGTTGATGTAAACCTTAGCTGGCATCCTTCCGCCAAAACAGAGGCCGATGTGCAAAGCACACTGGCATTGGTAGATTTCAAAGTGGAGTTCTATGGCCAGGCAGC
>JAHHKH010000211.1 GCA_018679695.1 Maribacter sp. | reverse complement strand
TACATTCCCGGTCATTCCTATCAGTATGTTTTTTCCTCTTTTGATCAGGGGGACCAGCATTTTAATTTCTGGTGTACTACCACTTTTCGAGATACAAATAACTACATCATCTTCTTGGATGGTACCTAAATCACCATGAATTGCATCACCGGCATGCATGAAAATGGCCGGAGTCCCAGTTGAATTAAGCGTGGCTACAATTTTCGTCGCAATAATTGCACTTTTGCCTATACCAGTAATCACGCCCCTACCTTTTGAACTCAAAATATGTTCAACAGCTTGGGCGAAATCATCATTGATCAAGTTGACCAAATTACCAATGGCCGTACTTTCAATCTCAATCGTTTTTTTGGCTAAATTAAGAATCGTTGCTAATTTGCTCAATGTAAAATTATGTTATGAATTGTAATCCTAAAAGTTTGTCTTATCTTTAAGTTTACAAAATTACATAAACTTAATTTTATAGAATAGATTAAGTTTTTACAGGATTTTCGAGTACGATTTGTGAGATAAATTTAAAGGCCTTAACTTATATAGATATTAGTAGATGGCTCATAGTCATTGAATTAAGATAATAAATGGTGAAATACGAAATGGGGTCCAACGACACTGACTTACATGCCTCATTAAAAAAATATTTTGGTTTTTCCCAATTCAAGGGTCTTCAGGAAGATGTTATTAAAAATATTGTCCAGGGCAAGAACACTTTTGTGATAATGCCTACTGGTGGAGGCAAATCCCTTTGTTACCAGCTACCCGCCTTGATGAAAAATGGGACAGCGATTATCGTATCGCCTTTAATCGCGTTGATGAAAAACCAAGTCGATGCCATACGTGGAATCTCTTCGGAACATGGTATTGCCCATGTTTTGAATTCTTCATTGAACAAGACCGAAGTCAAACAGGTTAAGGATGACATCTTAAATGGGATTACCAAATTGTTATACGTTGCCCCAGAATCATTGACGAAAGAAGAATATGTTGACTTTCTTAAATCGGTGAAAGTGTCTTTTGTTGCAGTTGATGAAGCGCACTGCATTTCTGAATGGGGACATGACTTTAGACCTGAATATAGGAACTTAAGAACAATTGTAAATCGATTAGGGGACTATATCCCAATTATCGGATTGACAGCAACGGCAACGCCAAAGGTACAAGAAGATATAATCAAGAATTTGGGCATAGGCGATGCCAAGGTATTTAAAGCTTCATTTAACAGACCTAATTTATTTTACGAGGTACGACCAAAAACTACGAATGTAGATTCGGACATTATTCGCTTTGTAAAACAAAACCAGGGCAAATCTGGTATTATCTATTGTTTGAGCAGGAAACGAGTGGAGGAATTAGCACAAGTATTACAGGTAAACGGAGTTAGCGCTGTACCCTATCATGCGGGTTTTGATGCCAAAACGCGCTCCAAATATCAAGACATGTTCTTAATGGAAGATGTAGATGTGGTTGTGGCCACGATTGCCTTTGGTATGGGTATCGATAAGCCCGATGTTCGTTTTGTCATCCACCATGATATTCCTAAGAATATCGAAAGTTATTACCAAGAAACCGGTCGTGCCGGACGGGATGGGGGAGAAGGTCATTGCTTGGCATTTTATTCCTATAAGGATATTGAGAAGCTTGAAAAGTTCATGTCGGGCAAACCGGTTGCAGAACAGGAAATTGGCAATGCCCTACTGCAAGAAGTTGTGGCTTACGCCGAAACCTCGATGTCCCGTAGAAAATTCATGCTTCACTATTTTGGGGAAGAATTTGATGAGGTCAATGGAAAAGGGGCGGATATGGACGACAATGCCCGGAATCCCAAAGAAAAGATAGAAGCAAAAGAAGATGTTACAAAGTTGTTGCGTACAGTTGAGGAAACCAAGCAAAAGTTTAAATCAAAAGAAATTGTAAAAACGATTACTGGTCAAGTAAATGCGCTGGTTTCATCACATAAGGCCAATGAAAAGTCGGTATTCGGAATTGGATCCGATAAAGACGAAAACCATTGGATGGCTTTGATCAGGCAGGTTTTGGTTGCTGGACTTTTGAGAAAAGAAATAGAGTTTTACGGGATTTTGAATGTTACGCCTAAAGGAAAGGAGTTTCTAGCGAAACCTACATCTTTCATGATGACCAAGGATCACGAATATAGTAAGGAAAGGGATGAGGCGATTGTGAGTGCTTCCAAAGGAGGCATTGCTGATGAGAAATTATTGAAAATATTGAAATCGCTCCGTAAATCCCAAGCCGATAAGCTCGATGTTCCACCCTTCGTCGTTTTCCAAGATCCATCTTTAGAGGATATGGCATTAAAATACCCCATAACCATGGAAGAGATGCTGAATATATATGGAGTAGGGGAAGGCAAGGCGAAAAAATTTGGAAAACCTTTTGTTGAAGCCATCGCAACCTATGTTGAAGAAAATGATATTGTTCGACCCGATGACCTGGTAGTTAAAAGTACAGGGGCCAATTCGGGATTAAAGCTTTACATAATTCAGAATGTGGATAGAAAATTAAATCTAGATGATATAGCTTCGGCGAAAGGACTCGAAATTTCTGAATTGATCAAAGAAATGGAACAGATAGTCTATAGCGGCACGAAACTCAACATTGGTTACTATATAGATGAGGTTTTAGACGAAGACCAGCAGGAAGAAATGCACGATTATTTCCTAGAAGCAGATAGTGATGATTTAGAAGAGGCTATGGAAGAATTTGAAGGTGAATATGAAGAAGATGATCTTAGGCTTTACAGG
>JAHHKH010000199.1 GCA_018679695.1 Maribacter sp. | reverse complement strand
GTCTTACCTCATCATTGAATTTGGATTTAACGGTTAATCCCGATTTCTCACAGGTTGAAGTAGACCGCGAAGTGACCAATTTGGATCGGTTTGAGCTTTTTTTTCCGGAAAGAAGACAATTCTTTCTTGAAAATGGTGACCTTTTCGCCAATTTTGGTTATCCGACGATACGACCCTTTTTTTCCAGGCGTATTGGGCTAGGGGTGCCCATCAGGGCTGGGGCGAGGGTAAGTGGTAATCTCAATGAGAAATGGCGATTGGGAATTATGGATATGCAAACAGCATCCGTAGATGAGACCGGTCTTCCGAGCCAGAATTTCGGGGTTTTAGCGCTTCAGCGAAAAGTATTCAGTAGATCTAGTATAGGCTTGATGATAGTGAACAAAGAATCGATTAACTATCCTTTGGAAAATGATTCATTGACTACTTTGTATCCTAAATTCAACCGTAACATAGGTATTGAGTACAACCTGGCATCCTCAAACAACTTGTGGAACGGAAAGGCATTTTTGCTAAAGTCGTTTTCCCCAAATAAATTGGGCAATGGGATAACCCAGGCGGCCCATTTGGAATACAAGAGTAGAAAATGGAACTGGCGCATCCAGGAGGAATATGTTGAAGACAGCTATACGGCCGAAGTAGGTTTTGTTCCTAGAAATGGTTATATCAATATCCAATCTTTTTTAGGCTATCTTTTTTTTCCCAAATCTGGCGAGATCTTAAGTCACGGACCCACGTTGAACACCACTTATTTTTTTAATCAAAATTTTGAACGGACCGATAATCTAAGTTACCTCCTATATTCCTTCGATTTTCAAAATCGAAGTAGCTTGGATGTATTTATTTCAGATGATTATGTTGAATTGCTTTCACCTTTTGATCCTACCAGACTGGGGAAGGAAGAGTTGGAAGCCGGAACAAAGCACCAATGGAATGCATTTGGTTGGATGTACGAGTCCAAACCCCAAAGTCTTTTCACTTACACCTTTGATGCCCGATTTGGCGGTTATTATGAAGACGGTAATCGCACAAGTCTATCAACATCACTGGGGTATCGATTCCAACCCTATGTGAGTTTAAGTACGAGTTTGAATTACAATCACATTAAGTTGCCAGCCCCATGGAACACCAATCAATTTTGGCTAATAGGATCTGAGGTTGATATCACCTTTACCAATAAATTATTCTTTGCCACTTTATTCCAATACAATGAGCAGTCAAAAAACTTCAATCTCAATTCCCGGTTCCAATGGCGGTATAAACCCGCCTCCGATTTATTCCTGGTATACACCAATAACCATCGCTTGACCCCATTTTCAGGAAAAACATGGTCGCTTACCTTAAAGCTCAACTATTGGTTTAACCCCTAGGGTAATACAATTTTGGTTTAGTCCAAAGATTGGGGATTGTTCGGCTCAAAATAGCATCGATGAGGCTTCCCATCGAGTGTTTTTTTGCACATCGGTAGAGCTTATTGATTTTACGGATTTCCGGGCAATAACAAAAGCCCGATAAAGTGCTTTGGTTTTCGTTGCATTTTAGTATTTTTAAAGGATACTAATGCCAAACCAACAGTTTTCTAAATCATGAATGCCATCCATACAAGAGTCTTATCGTTTATTGTAACGTTATGTTTATTCCTTTTCTCAGCAACCGCTGTCTTAGCACAGGATATTCTCGAAAGATTAAATGAAATTGCCATCGTAGACCAGAAAGTGATGATGCCCATGCGCGATGGTATTCGATTGGCAACGGATATTTATAGACCCAAGAGTGAAGAAAAAGTTCCAATTATTTTCTCAAGGACGCCTTATAATTTTAATTCATGGGGTGATGGTGAACGGCGCACCAGAACTGCCCAAAGAGCTTATGAAGCTGTTAAAAGGGGTTATGCCTATGTTGTTCAGAATGAGCGTGGCCGGTACTACTCGGAAGGGGAATGGGATATTCTTGGCACCCCTTTAACCGATGGTTATGACGCATTTAGTTGGATGAAAGATCAAAATTGGTCAAACGGCAAAATCGGAACCTTGGGATGTTCTTCAACAGCAGAATGGCAAATGGCCGTTGCCGCATTGGACCACCCGTCACATGCTGCAATGGTTCCCCAAAGTTATGGGGCCGGAGTCGGCAGGGTTGGTCGGTTTTTTGAACAAGGGAATTGGTACCGCGGTGGTGTGGAACAACTGTTGTTCTTCGCATGGCTTTATGGGGTAGAACACGATAAGTTCAAACCACGAATCCCAGAGGGTGCTACACAGGAAGACTTGATTCGTATTTCGCGTTTCTACGATTTGGCGCCAGAAAACCCGCCAGTGGATATGTCTAAAGCTTTAAGGCACTTACCCATCAAGGATATACTTCAGAATATAAATGGAAAGCGGGAGGTTTTTGATAAAATGGTGGTTCGCAAACCCAATGATCCTGAATGGTACAAAGGCGGATTATATCATGATAATATGGATTTTGGTGTTCCAAGCTTTTGGTTTGCTTCTTGGTATGATGTTTCCATTAGTCCCAATTTGGCTTTGTTCAACCATGTGAGGGAAAATGCAAAGGATCCCATGGTCCGGGATAATCAATATATGGTCATCGCCCCAGTATTGCATTGTTCATATACAAGGGCTACCGAAAATACGGTGGTAGGGGAACGCAGTGTAGGGGATGCCAGGTTGAATTATGACGAACAGATTTATAGTTGGCTTGATCTGTGGTTAAAGGGGGAGCAAAATGATTTTAAGGAAAAAACACCTAAAGTACAGTACTATACCATGGGTAGCAATAAATGGCAATCCTCGGAAACCTGGCCACCCAGTAACGTAAAAATGAAAACCTTCTACCTCCAAAGTGAAGGAAAGGCCAATAGCCTATATGGTGATGGAATATTAAGTAAAAGTAAACCGGGAAAAGAGGATAATGCAGATTCATTTACCTATAATCCAATGAATCCGGTTACATCTTATGGGGGAAATGTTTGTTGTACAGG
>JAHHKH010000197.1 GCA_018679695.1 Maribacter sp. | reverse complement strand
ATCCAGGAGCATCCTGAATTGGTGAAAAAATATATAGGCACTGTAGTCCCCCAAAAAGACAACTTTTATGCTGCACTGAATTCAGCTGTATTTTCCGATGGGTCTTTCTGCTATATTCCAAAAGGTGTAAAATGCCCCATGGAACTATCGACCTATTTTAGAATAAATCAGGCAGGAACTGGCCAATTTGAGCGGACCTTGGTTATTGCCGATGAAGGTAGTTATGTAAGTTATCTCGAAGGCTGTACCGCTCCATCACGCGATGAGAATCAGTTGCATGCCGCCGTGGTTGAGTTGATCGCCCTAGAGAACGCCGAAATAAAATACTCAACGGTACAAAATTGGTTTCCTGGCGATAAGGAAGGTAAAGGCGGGGTTTTCAACTTCGTTACCAAAAGGGGTATCTGCGAGAAAAATGCAAAAATTTCCTGGACCCAAGTGGAAACTGGATCGGCAGTTACCTGGAAATATCCGTCCTGTATTCTTAAAGGGGATAATTCTATAGGGGAGTTCTATTCCATTGCAGTGACCAATAACCACCAGCAGGCAGATACTGGGACCAAGATGGTGCATTTGGGCAAGAATACGAGAAGTACCATAATCTCAAAGGGTATTTCCGCGGGGAAATCCCAGAACAGTTATCGCGGATTGGTGCAGGTAAATAGCAGGGCCAAGAATGCCAGGAACTTTTCACAGTGCGATTCCTTACTAATGGGAAACGAATGTGGCGCGCATACCTTCCCGTACATTGAAGCAAAGAACACCACAGCCCAGATAGAGCACGAAGCAACGACCAGTAAGATTGGGGAAGACCAAATATTCTATTGTAATCAGCGTGGTATAGATACAGAAAAGGCCATAGCACTGATCGTAAATGGGTTTAGCAAGGAAGTGTTGAACAAATTACCGATGGAATTTGCGGTTGAGGCCCAAAAATTATTGGAAATAAGTCTGGAAGGCTCAGTAGGATAAAATTCAAATAAAAAGATTTAAAATGTTAAAAATAAATAATCTGCATGCAGGCGTCGAAGGAAACGAAATTCTCAAGGGGATCGACCTTGAAGTGAATGCAGGCGAGGTCCATGCCATTATGGGACCTAACGGTTCAGGAAAAAGTACCTTGGCAGCGGTTATTGCAGGCAAGGAGGAATTTGAAGTTACAGAAGGTAACGTACTATTGAACGGTGAGGACCTGGAGGATGCTGCCCCAGAGGAGCGAGCGCATAAAGGTATTTTCCTTTCCTTTCAGTATCCCGTTGAAATCCCAGGGGTTTCGGTAACCAATTTTATGAAAACGGCAATCAATGAAACCCGGAAAGCTAAAGGTTTGGAAGATATGCCAGCCAATGAGATGTTGAAATTGATTCGTGAAAAATCCGAGTTGTTGGAAATTGACCGCAAGTTCTTGTCACGTTCGTTGAATGAAGGTTTTTCGGGCGGGGAAAAGAAAAGAAACGAAATTTTTCAAATGGCGATGCTGGAGCCTCAATTGGCAATCTTGGACGAAACCGATTCCGGTCTTGATATCGATGCCTTGCGAATTGTTGCCAATGGGGTAAATAAATTGAAGAGCAAGAATAATGCGGTTATTGTAATTACCCACTATCAACGATTATTGGAATATATAGTACCTGATTTTGTTCATGTATTGCATGAAGGTAAAATCGTAAAATCCGGGGATAAGGAATTGGCCCACGAATTGGAGGACAAAGGATACGATTGGATAAAACAGGAGGCAGCGGTCTGACCGAAGTCCTGTTATCCCTGCGAAAGCAGGAATCCAAAGAATAGTTAGGTAAGATAAATCTAATTTCTGCCATGCAGAAATGTCAAGTATAAGAGAATGGATTTAAAAGATAAACTGGTTTCTTCTTTCATGGCGTTTGAAAACAACGTTGATGTTGAACATCCTGTGCATGATATTCGCACCGAGGCCATAAAAAATTTCGAGGAAAAGGGATTTCCTTCCAAAAAACAGGAAGCTTGGAAATACACCTCCTTGAAAGGACTGCAGAAGGTAGATTTCAGTATTTTTCCAAAGCAGGTGAATACCTTGGAACTCAAGGAGGTAAAAAAGTATTTTTTGCATGAGGTCGATACCTATAAGATTGTTTTTATAGACGGTAACTATTCTCCTTTTTTATCGGAGACCACCCACGATGGTGTTGACATCTGTTTGATGAGCGCGGCACTGACCAAACCCATGTACAAGCAGGTAATCGATGTTTATTTTAATAAAATAGCATCAAAGGATGAGTCGCTCACTACATTGAATACCGCATTTAGTCGCGAAGGGGCTTTTATCTATATCCCTAAGAACAAAATGCCAAAGAAACCGATTGAAATTTTGCACTTTTCAACCGGTAATGAGGCTTCGTTGATGTTGCAACCCAGAAACTTGATCGTCGCCGAGGAAAATGCAGAACTTCAGGTTATCGAGAGGCACCAAAGTTTAACTTCAAACGAGGTTTTGACCAATGCGGTCACAGAGATCTTTGCAGCGGAAAATGCGATTGTAGACTTTTACAAAGTCCAAAACGATGCAAAAACCGCTTCTTTGATCGATAATACCTATATCAATCAAAAAGATAAGAGTGTAGTCAAAGTGCATACCTTTTCCTTTGGTGGAAAATTGACCCGAAACAACCTAAACTTCTATCAGAATGGGGAACATATAGATTCCACAATGAAAGGGGTTACCATATTGGGCGATAAGCAGCATGTTGACCATCATACCTTGGTACATCATATTGAGCCGAATTGTGAGAGCCATCAGGACTATAAGGGTATCTATGGTGAGAATTCCACCGGTGTATTCAACGGCAAGATCATTGTGGATAAAATTGCCCAGAAAACCAATGCCTTTCAGCAGAACAATAACATCCTTATCAGTGATAAGGCCTCAATCAATACAAAACCACAGCTCGAGATTTTTGCGGATGATGTCAAATGTTCGCACGGTTGTACGATTGGTCAGTTGGATGAGGATGCACTTTTTTATCTTCAATCCCGTGGTATCCCCAACAAAGAAGCAAGGGCTTTGTTAATGTATGCTTTTGCGAATAATGTGCTGGAAAGCGTTCGTATTCCTGAGTTAAAATCACGTATCAACAAAATCATTGCTGAAAAGTTAGGGGTACGATTAGGATTCGACTTGTAAAATGACAAAAGTTTCTTCTTTGGATGTGGCTTTGATTAGAAAGGATTTTCCAATCCTGGATCGTGAGGTGAATGGAAATCCCTTGGTCTATTTGGACAATGCGGCAACCTCACAGACTCCACGTCAGGTGATAGACGCTATTGTGGACTACTATAGTAATTACAATGCAAATATTCACCGCGGAGTACATACGTTGTCACAAGAAGCCACCGATAAGTACGAGCAGGCCCGCATCAAAATCCAAAAGCATTTTAATGCTGCCCATTCCCATGAGATAATTTTCACTTCGGGAACTACCCACAGTATTAACCTGGTAGCTAATGGCTTTACCTCCATTTTACAAAAAGGGGATGAGTTGCTGGTTTCGGCCATGGAGCACCATTCCAATATCGTGCCTTGGCAGATGCTGTGTGAGCGGACAGGCGCCCTGCTAAAGGTAATCCCTATGAATGAGGAAGGGGATTTGATTTTGGAGGAATACCATAAATTATTGTCTGCTAAGACAAAAATGGTTTTTTGCAATCACGTATCGAATGCCTTGGGGACCATTAATAACATAAAGGAAATAATAGATGCTGCCCACGGTTTTGGAGCAGCGGTATTGATTGATGGGGCCCAGGCCGCACCACATATCCAAGCTGATGTACAAGATCTCAATGTGGATTTTTACACAGTTTCTGCCCATAAAATGTGTGGACCCACCGGCGTTGGAATATTGTATGGGAAAGAAGAATGGTTGAACAGATTACCACCTTATCAGGGCGGGGGTGAAATGATCGCAGAAGTAACTTTCGAAAAGACCACTTATGCCGATTTACCCCATAAATTTGAGGCAGGTACACCTAATATTTGTGGTGGTATTGCCTTTGGCGCTGCATTGGATTATATGAACAACATAGGGATTGCTGAAATAGCAAGCTATGAAAATGAGCTGCTTCAATATGCCACCGAACGTTTATTGACCATTGAAGGGTTGCGTATATATGGGACTTCAAAGAACAAGACTTCGGTCATCTCCTTTAATATTGATGGTATCCACCCCTATGATATTGGTTCAATTCTCGATAAGTTGGGCATTGCCGTTCGTACGGGGCATCATTGTGCCCAACCAATTATGGATTTTTATAAAATTCCAGGAACCGTACGCGCCAGTTTTAGTTTTTATAATACCAAGGAAGAGATCAATGCATTGGTAGAAGGTATTAAACGCGCCAAGGCCATGCTTTCTTAGAGACTTTCCACTCATTTTTCAATTATATTTTGAGGTTTGCAAGGATTGTGTATAACTTTCTTCAACACATTATGGCCTTATTTTTCATTAGGTGATCGACCAACGGCAGTATTTATTTGACGATAATTCTTACAAAATATTTAACATTGTGCTAATTATTTGTTAAAATATTCTATATTCAACACTTAACAATTCAAAAAACAAAATCAATTATGAGGAAATTATTTTTTGGGCTGGCTATGCTGGCCGTTGTTGTATCGTGTGAGCAAGATCAAAGTGAACCCTTAGAGGAAGCACAGGAAATACAGGTAGATATGAGTGATTTTACGCTCTATGCCGAGGATGATGGTCTTACAGGTAAATCAGCCGATGCAGCGGAAAAGTGCCATTCAATGAAAAATTTGGCCTATCGATTGGAAAAAAATCCAGGCTTGGCCAAGAAAATGTATGACATTGAATACAATACACGAAAACTTATAGCAGCCAAAAAGCCCAATAATCCTGGTGGGGGCAATGGAAACGGTGGTGGCGGTGACGGTGGTACCGACCCTGTTTATGAAGGCGCCGTGAACATTCCCGTTATCGTAAATATCATTGAGCAGACAACAGGTCAGGTAACCCAGGCCCAAATTAATTCGCAGATCGCAATTTTGAATGAGGATTTTACTAATACCAATGCGGGAACTATTAATATACCCTCAGAGTTCGCAAATTTAGTAGCTGATGTTAATATTACCTTTACACTTGCCGGAGTAAATAGAAAGACAGACACCCGATCAGCTTGGGGTACCAATGATGCTATGAAAAGTGCTGCAAATGGAGGCTGGGATGCAACTGATCCAGCAAACTTTTTAAACATCTGGGTCTGTGAAATAGGTGGTGGAATTTTGGGATATGCACAGTTCCCAGGTGGCGCTTCTGCCACTGATGGGGTGGTTATTGGAACCGATTTCTTCGGAGAAAATGCCGCGGGCGGTATCTATGGCCATGGCAGAACAGCGACCCATGAAGTAGGTCATTGGTTGAACCTTCGACACATTTGGGGCGATGGTAGATGCAATAGGGACGATTTTGTCGCTGATACACCAACATCGGATAGGGCCAATTATAACTGTCCTACATATCCAACGGTTCATTGTAGAAGTAATGATATGACCATGAATTACATGGATTATGTACAAGATGATTGCATGTATATGTTCAGTTTAGGGCAAAATGATAGAATGAGGGCCTTGTTTGCTGCAGGTGGAGCACGGGAGAGCTTTGTGCAATAATGAAATAGTTAAACTAGTACTAAAAAGACGTCATTTGGCGTCTTTTTTTTATAGTATAGCAGGAAACAATCCAGAATGAAAACAATCATGTTATTCTTTGTGGTGTTCATGGCGAACAGTATTTGCAGTTCCAAGTATCAAAATCAAGATTTGGAATTCATGGTCATATATAAGGCGCAGACCAGGGGTTCAAACTTGGAATATACAATAGACGATACAAGTATAAAGGCGTTATCCAATGGTTATGATGGTAAAAATGGGGAAGCGGCCCTACTAGCTGAGGATAAAAAAGAAATACAAGCCTTTATTGATACCTTAGCATTGGAGAATTTAAATAGACTAATCCCACCCTCCCAAAATAGTGCCGTGGACAGGGCACTGATTGCACAAATTCAAATCACTAAAAATGGCAAGAGGTATGAATCTGTGAATTTTGACCATGGAAATCCGCCAGTTGCGCTAAAACCATTGATAGATAAAATACTTGCATTGATAGAAACTGTTGAATAGCATTGAGACTTGTCGTATTTTTGACAAAAATCAGCTAATGGGTATCAAGGAAATACAAGAAGAGATTGTCGATGAATTCGCGATGTTCGAAGATTGGATGCAACGCTATGAATATATGATAGAGCTGGGCAAATCGCTCCCTTTGATCGATGAGCAATACAAGACCGATGATAACATCATAAAAGGCTGTCAAAGCAAGGTGTGGGTACATGCCGAACTTCAAGGGGACAAACTTGTATTCACCGCAGACAGCGATGCCATCATTACCAAAGGAATCATAGCCATATTGATCCGAGTGTTCAGCAACCAAAAGCCGCAGGACATAATTGAGGCCAATACCGATTTTATTGATGAGATCGGATTAAAGGAACATTTGTCACCCACCAGGGCAAACGGCCTGGTCAGCATGGTCAAACAATTGAAAATGTATGCGATTGCATACCAAACCCAATTGAATTAAAACGAAGTAAATGAGCGAAACCATAAATACCCAGGAATTGGGTGAGAAAATAGTTAAGGTCTTAAAGACCATATACGATCCGGAAATCCCTGTTGATATCTATGAATTGGGATTGATATATGACGTTTTTGTAAACGAGGCATACGATGTAAAGATCTTAATGACGCTTACTTCCCCGAACTGTCCGGTTGCTGAAACGCTTCCTGTTGAGGTTGAGGAAAAGGTAAAATCATTGAATGCCGTGAAGGATGCAATGGTCGAAATAACCTTCGACCCACCATGGACCCAGGATCTGATGAGCGAAGAAGCGAAATTGGAATTGGGAATGCTTTGATTTCCCTAGCATGTCATTCCCTCGAAGGGGGTAATTCAATAACTATTCTACTACTTATCTGATGGAAAAAGAAATCATTAACCGCGTTGCCCAGAGTCAATTAAGGACTATTGACCTGGAAGACTATTATCCCAAAGGTGAGCGGGTTTTTCTTGATATAAAGGAGTGGCTTTTTGAAGGATTCGTGCTTCGTGAAAAAGAATTCAGGGCTCGAATAGCATCCCATGATTGGGGTCAATACCAAGATAAATATATCGCGATTGATTGTTCTAGTGATGCCATAATTCCAGGGTGGGCGTATATGCTGATCGCGACCAAACTTCAACCCTATGCAAAGAAAGTGGTTCAAGGTTCCTTGGAACAACTAGAGACCACCCTTTATCAGGAAATAATCCAAAACCTCGATATTTCCGAATATGAAGATAAGCCTGTGATCATTAAGGGTTGTAGTAATAAACCAGTACCCCCAAACGCTTATTTGTGGATAACTGCCAAACTTTTACCTATCGCAAAGAGTGTGATGTACGGTGAAGCCTGCTCCTCAGTTCCACTTTACAAGAAGGGATAATTGTTGATAACCTTAATTGTTTATTGTTAACAATTATTATTTTTGCACTTCATAAACAAATAAACACTATACATTATGAGAAACTTAGTATTCACGATTGTGGCCTTTCTGACTATATCGGCTGCCTTCGCACAAACTGCAGATGAATTAAAAGCCTTGCAAGGACCTAAAAAAGATTCCATTGCGGCCATTCAAGGTAGGGTAGATGCGCTGCAAGCGCAAATCGACGCTCTTCCAGGTTGGAAAAAAGGGGCATTTGGAACCATCGGCGCCAACCTTTCAGGTTTTAGCAATTGGTATTCCAAAGGTGAAGCAAATTCAAGTGCTGGTAACATTGGGGTTACGGTTAATGCCTTTGCTAATCTTCAACAAGAGAAGTTTTTCTGGAGAAATTCGGGAAATTTAAATCTTGCATGGGTCAAGTTTGATGATAAGGATGATCCTACCGACGATGACAGCTTTAAAGAAGCTACCGATGTATTTACCATAACGTCGCTTTACGGTCAAAAAATAAGTGAGAAATTCGCTATTTCGACTTTAGGCGAATATAGAACTACCTTATTAAGCAACTTTAATGACCCAGGGTATTTAGACCTTGGTGTTGGTGCAACCTGGACACCTATTACCGATTTGGTTGTGGTGATCCATCCATTGAACTACAACTTTGTATTCAGTGATGAAGATGCAATTTTCGATTCTTCATTAGGTGCCAAGATTGTTGCTGACTACACAAGAAAAATTGGAAATGTAAGTTTCAAAACCAATCTTTCCATGTTCCAAAGCTATGAGTCATCCAATTTGTCCAACTGGACCTGGATAAACTCTTTTGGCTATACCTTATGGAACGGAATTGGGCTAGGATTTGAATTTGGTCTCAGGGATAACAAGCAAGAAGCCCTTAATTTTGCATTAAATGGTCCAACTCCTGATGCAGGAGCTACTTTTGACAATGTAGATAATGAGCTACAGACCTATTGGTTGTTCGGACTTAACTATGCCTTCTAACTAAAGAGTTCCATAAAATAAAAGCCCCGACGTTTTCGTCAGGGCTTTTTTTGTTAAGTAGGATTCGTAAAATTGGGTTAATCAGTCAAAATTTTTATGCTTGTAGATTAATTGATCCTTGGGACAAAACATAAATCATAAATACAGAACGAATGTAAATTTAAGGGTGCATTCTTCTAAATTTATGTTGTGAAGAACGGTAGATTTGTGGTGAAACAGGTTAAAACGTATGGTTTGATCGATGAACTACCAATAATGCAGCAATTCCAGAACAGGAAATTAGGATGACATAAAAAAAAGACCCTTCTTTCAAAGGGCTTTTTTTAAGTAGGTTTAATGTTTGGTCCTGATTCGATTCAGGTAGCTTTTATAGGTTTGCGTTGGTTTGGGGAAACTAACACCTTTGTTCGATTAAGTTCATGATATGATTTGGGGTCAATACTATCACTTAATTACAATGTAAATGTATGGTGGGAATCTGGTTTGCCTAAATTTATGTTGTGAACTGTACTCCAAATGTTGTGAAAAATATGAGTGGTTCATTTTCTTCGATGAACTACATTGGTTTTGTGGCAAGGTATACCCATTGACCCATGATCAGGCCATAAAAAAAGCCCTTTTTTCAAAGGGCATTTTTTTAGTCTAGTAGGTTTATAAAATTTAGGCCTAGCGTATATTGGTTAAGTACAGGTTTGGGGAAACTCAAACTTTTTTTCGATTAAGTTCATGATATGATTTGGGGTCAATACTATCACTTAATTACACTATAAAGATACTGCGAGCGGTTAATAAGACCTAAATTATGTTGTGAACAGGCCTTATTCTGTAGTGAAAAAATTAAGGGTTCATTTTATCCGATGAACTGCATTATTTTATGGTGTTCAAGCCTATTGATATTGGTCTAAATGCTCTGGATAAAGAAAGTTATTGTATGGAAAACGGGTAACATGAATATCCCTGACCACATTATATACCCGTTTGCGGAATTCATCGAGGTTTTCTTTCCTCAAAGCTGAAATGAACAAGGCATTTTCACCCATGCGCTGCATCCACGTGCGTTTCCATTCATCAATGGTAAAGTGTTTTGAGGTTTTTTCTGTGACCAGGTCATCATCATCGACGTTATCGTGCTGGTATCGATCGATCTTATTGAAAACCATGAGGGTTTGTTTATCTGCACTGTCTATTTCCGCCAATATTTTATTCACAGATTCTATGTGCTCTTCAAAGTTTGGATGTGAAATATCAACCACATGCAATAATAAATCCGCTTCGCGAACCTCATCCAAAGTACTTTTAAAACTTTCTACCAATTGGGTAGGGAGTTTTCGAATGAATCCTACAGTATCACTCAATAAAAAAGGAAGATTACCGAGTACCACTTTACGTACCGTGGTATCTAGTGTCGCAAAGAGTTTATTCTCAGCGAAAACGTCGCTCTTGCTGATTACATTCATTAAGGTAGACTTGCCAACATTGGTATAGCCAACGAGGGCAACACGCACCAACGCACCTCTATTGCCACGTTGGGTTTCCATTTGGCGGTCTATTTTCGTGAGCTTTTTTTTCAGTAGTGATATGCGGTCACGAACAATACGTCTGTCGGTTTCAATCTCGGTTTCACCAGGACCACGCATCCCTATACCCCCTTTTTGTCGCTCTAAATGCGTCCAAAGACCGGTGAGCCTTGGTAAAAGGTATTCGTACTGCGCTAGTTCTACTTGTGTCCTGGAATAACTGGTACGAGCCCGTTGAGCGAAAATGTCCAAAATCAAGCTTGTGCGATCCAGGATTTTGCATCGAAGTTGTTTTTCGATATTGCGCTGTTGTGCTGGAGTAAGTTCATCATCAAAAATAACCGAACCAATTTCATATTCGTCGACAAAATCCTCTACTTCTTTCATCTTCCCACTACCTATCAATGTCTTTGGGTTAGGAACGTCTATGCGTTGTACAAAGCGTTTAATAACTTCGCCACCAGCAGTATAGGTCAAAAACTCTAACTCATCAAGATACTCATTTACCTTTTCTTCGTTCTGGTTCCTGTTTATAACCCCTATGAGTACGACTTTTTCATACTCGATTGATTTCTTTTCTAACATAGTTTAGAATAATATGCAAATTTACATAATACTGGCTAAGCTATTTTTGTAAATTTGAATCCCTTTAAACAAAATGCATGGTATTTTCACTTTTCAGGAAAAAAAAGAAAGATCATCTTCATACAATTGCATTCTACAACCTCGAAAATCTGTTCGATACTATTGATGACCCCGATACCATGGATGATGATTTCACTCCAGATGGTTTTAAGAGATGGACCCCAAAACGCTACAGGAAGAAAATATATAAACTCGCCAAGACCATCTCTGAAATTGGCTTGGAATCCACAAAAAAACCACCTGCTTTGGTCGGGATTGCCGAAGTGGAAAATGAAACGGTCGTTCAAGATCTGATCAATGCAGCGCCTTTACGGTACATCGATTATGAATATGTTCATTATGACTCTCCTGACGAAAGAGGCATAGATACAGGCCTGTTGTACCATAAAAGTAATTTCGAGCTCCTATTTTCTGAACCTATTCCTTTACTCCTGTACAATGAAGAAGGTGAAAGGGATACAACCGATATTCTTTATGTTCATGGAAAATTGAATGGGGAAGCCATTCAATTTTCCATGAACATAAAGAATATCGCGCGTTGTATCCCTTTCACCTTCTTCATTGTACAGG
>JAHHKH010000186.1 GCA_018679695.1 Maribacter sp. | reverse complement strand
GTATTCGATATATCAGAAAACTGCCCTATTTCACTAAATGTGCCATTGCCATTGTTGAGCTGTAGCATATTGCGCATATATTGATAATGAAAGCCGCTGCGGAGGTTTAAATCGAACTTTTCGTAATTATCCGGGGCCAATAATAATTTTTGTCTATGGTTGTCCTCAGGAAGCATATCGAGCGTTAAAATATCTTGATAACCATCGTTATTGATGTCGGAGATATCATTACCCATGGAAAAATGGCTTGTATGACCAAGACTTTCTTTGAGTTGGTCAGTAAAGGTTCCATTTTTATTATTCATATATAAATAGTCAGGAATGGTGTAGTCGTTTGAAACATAAAAATCTACCCAACCATCATTATTTAGATCACTAATACCAATTCCAAGGCCATACGTCAATGCAGAACTACTTATTCCCGCACTTACCGTAACATCCTTGAATACACCATTATCCTGTTCAAACAACCGGATTCCTTGAAGGGGGTCATCTTTTTTAAGGAATTCTGCCGTGCTTACCTCATTCAAAACAGGCAGGGATTTAGGATTGTGATTGAGCAATAGCATATCCAAATCATTATCGTGGTCATAATCCAGGAAATAAGACTGATTGCTAAATGCCGCACTCGCCAGGCCAAAAGCTTCCCCTTTTTCCTCAAAAATGGGGATGTTATTTTCATCATTACCTTTGTTGATGAACAGTTGATTTTTCCTTTTGTCGGGCGGTAGCGCCCCGGAATAGCATAAATACAGATCTATTTTGCCATCCCCATTCACATCAGCAGCTGAAACACCCGTTTTCCATGGACCAGATCTACCTGTAACATTGGAAGTTGCAGTGACATCGGTAAATTTGAAATCCCCTTGATTGATATAAAGCTTGTTTTCCCCCATATTCGAAGTAAAATACAGGTCGATCAAATCATCCCCATTAACGTCGGCTGCAGCTACACCACCACCATTATATAAGTATTCGTACATCAGTACATTGGCATTCAATCCTTCGGTAAGCGTGTTTTCGAAAAGGATATTGGTTTGTTCTTTGGGCATCAATGTAAATAGGGGAGGTGAGGAAGGAATACTTTCATTTACCTTACTACGCTGTTCGTTTTTGCAGCCGAATATCAGCAATGTAACCATAGTAATGGCAAATAAATTGAAAACTATAAAAGGCTTGTTCATAGGTACTATAAATGTAAAAAAAAAATCTACCCTTAGTTAGGATAGATTTTTTTTAATTCTAGATTGTTCTTATTAATTGTATCCCGGATTTTGGACTAATTGTTCATTACGATTTAGTTCATCACGGCTTATGGGCATAAAGTACATTTTGTCTACCCAAGTCCTGGTCTCGATTTCAGTATTGTCGATAGGGGCATAGCTGTAATCATAAACTGTTTTATCATGAACATAGGGCACTCTTGGGCTTGCGCCGGCTTTTAAGGTAGCCTCTGGAATGATTATCTTGATACCTCTACCTAAAGTAGTAGGTGCAATCATCCAGCGACGTGCATCATGATAGCGATGTTCTTCATATGCCAATTCTACCCTACGCTCGTTGCGATAACGATCTCTAAGGGCATCACCAGAATCTGTGACTGCAGGTAGACCAACTCTAAATCGTATTTTATTGAGCCAATTTATTGCCTCACCTTCATCACCAGTCTCAATTGAGGCTTCGATATAATTTAATGCAACCTCTGTATATCTGATAAATGGCCATGGTATTACCTGTGCACTTGATTGATTGTCTACCACACCTGGATCAGGATCTATGAACTTTCTCACATAATATCCGGTTCTACTACCGTTCCAGTCTTCGACCGGGGATTTTCTTGTATCAACTCCATTTACCACACCACCAGCGCCATCATCATAAGCTCCTGTTTGGATTTGATCTACAGGATCAATACTTACAACGTCTGAAGGACGGGGTTTCCATGGTGCACCATCATATAAAACGGTTGCATATAGTCTTGGATCGCGATTTGCATATGGATCTGCTGCATGGGCAGGATTGTTCCAATCAAATGTAGAACCATCCATCATTTCATAATCATCGACCAGTAGCTGAATAGGTGTATTTCCTGCCCAGTTGTGGTACCCGTTGGGACCGTTGTTGATTCCTTGGTGAATACCACCCAATGGCCAGTTGCTTTCTCGCGTAAATAATGGTGTATGTGTACGTTCAAACAATAGTTCGGCCCTTGCCGCTGCATCCCCTACAGAACTACCACCACCCAATGCGATGGACATATAGTTCATTTGGCCTTCCTCTGCTGAAACCGGCGCAGTTAAATCCAATTTATACCCTGTGGTAGCATCCAAAACAGCTTTGGCAGCAGCTTTAGCGGCATTCCAACGAGCCGTACGGTCACCCGTAGTATAAGCAACCAATTCCAAATTCGCATAACTACTATGCGCCGTTGAATTAGCACTGGCTGTGGGCCCATCTCTTAGGTCACTGGCAGCATAGAGTAATATACGCGACTTTAAGGCCAATGCACTTAATTGGTTTGCCCGACCAGGAGTTTGTGGTTTGCCATCAAGCAAAGAAGCTGCCATATCCAAATCACTAATCATAAAGTCTACATTTTCAGCATAGGTATTACGGGAGACAGCATAGTCTTCGTCTAGCTCATATGGCCTGTCAATAATTGGGGCACCGCCATAATAGCGAACTACTTGATGGAAATAAAAGGCACGCAAGAAATGTGCTTCTCCCAATAGTCTATTCTTCAGATCATCGTCATCAAAAGTAGCTTCGGGCAATTCCTTAATAGCAACATTGGCTTGTCTAATGGCTAAGAAAAGTTCATCCCACTGTGGGATAATTCTATTGTTACCGGTAGTGGTCTCACTTAAAGTACCTTCATTGATTACATTAATTCCCCTTCCAGCGTGGGTAAACATTGCTTCATCGGTGACTGAAGCCAAGGATTCTTCCTCAAATCCTCCATAGCCCAAAAATGAGTACACATTAAAAACGAAGGCTTCCGATAAAGCGCCATCCGACCAAGTCGCATTCGAGGACACTTTGTCCAGTGGCTTGGTGTCTAAAAAATCCTTATTACACGACATCAACACAATAAAGGTTGAAATCGTACAAAGAATTAGTAATCTTCTTTTTTTCATAACTGCTTATTAAAATGTTAAACTAAATCCTGTGTTGATAATTCTAGCCTGAGGGTAGTACGTACCTGCCGTATTGGTTGCCTCTGGATCATAAATTTTATATTTGTCAAAAGTAAGCAAATTCAAACCACTTACATAGACCCTGAACCTGGATAGACCAAAAGGCTCTATTAATCTTTTTGGGAAATTGTACGCTATTTGTAAGTTCTTCAGACGCATATAGTCTTTTGAGAACAGATAATAGGTATTGTTTCCAAAAGTACCCGGATTTGTATAGTAGGTATTGTTCCTACTGGCCAGCCTTGGGTGCACACTACTTGGGTTATTAATACTCCATCTATTGTCATGACTATACTTCAAATAATTTCCGATATCCCCAGATTCCGTTCTAATAAAGATAGAAGCTCCCGTGGCACCTTGCATGAGAAGGGATAAATCAAAATTCTTGTAGGAAGCATTGAAAGTAGCACCAAAGTTAAACGTCGGCGTATCGTTTTCTTCTAAACGCACACGGTCATCACCATTAATGACCCCATCGCCATTAACATCTTTGAACTTTAAGTCCCCTGGCTTTAAATTAGGCGTTACCTCACTATAATCCAAGGTATTGCTAGCAATTGCTGCTTCATCCAAAAAAGCTCCATCTGCCTCGTATACTAAATAGGAATTAATAGGTTTACCTTCTTGAAGCTGATATTCGGGTGCACCGGGAACCTCATCCAAGAAGACCACTTCATTCTTTGCATGGCCTCCATTGATGCCTACATCCCATTTGAAACTATCTGCGTTCCCCCCATAATAATTTACGGCAAATTCATATCCCTTATTGTCAACCTTTCCTGCATTTACAGGAGGTAATAAGTTGGCAATACCTGAAGATCCCGGAGTAGATCCCGTTTTTTGAATCAAGATCTGGTCCCTTTTGTTCAAGAAGTATTCCAACGTAAAACTTAATTTTCCGTCCAATACGATACCATCAAGACCTACATTGAAATTATTGGCCCGCTCCCAGGTAAAACTCGGGTTGGCAAGTACAGTCTCCTCCAAAGTTGTCACTACTTGACCATCAATGGGGAATTCGTTAAAGCCATAGGTAGATAAAAATGCAAATTCCTGAAGGTTATCGTTAAAGAATACTTGATCATTACCCATTTGACCGTAAGAGGCCCTTAGCTTAAGATAATCTATACTTTTTATATCAAACCAATCCTCGTTGTTAATATTCCAACCCGCCAAAACTCCAGGAAAAAACCCGAAACGATCTGCACCTGGGAAAATATAGGAGCCATCATACCTCCAAATAAATTCTGCCAGATACTTTTCCTTGTAGTTGTATTGGAAACGACCGTAATACCCAAGACGTGTTCGATTGTATGCACTACCGTCAACAGTTTGGGTCGCCCCACCGGCGAACAGTTGATCAACAGCATCTGAAATAAACTCCCTTCTAAAAGCTGAGATGAACTCTCCTTGGAATACTTCACGCGTAACACCTGCCAAAACATTTATGGTATGGTCTTCCCCAAAAGTACGATCATAGTTTAAAAGTGCCGTCAAGTTCGTATTCAAGATATTCGAAGATGACTGTGTCAACCTGGGATCAGTAAAGTTAGACCTTATTGCCCCGTTGAGCACTGGATTACCTGTTGCAATATAGTTGTCCCTATCAAGGAAAAATAACTCCCATGGTGTTTCCCAAAGTTTTTGTCTTTCTTGACTTTGATCAACACCGGCCAATAGGGTTAGCTTTAAGCCATCAACCCATGGGTTGGTGATATCTACAGATGCTGTGATTTGCAGATAGTCCGTTGGTTGCCTGTCGTAACCCGTAGCATTGGTAGTAACCACAACAGGTTGTTGTCCGTTTTCAATATCCGGACCTGGTTCGCCGGTAGGCCATATAGCTGGCTCATGCGGTTTACCACGCATCAACATTCTAAAGATGGCACCGGCCCCTTCGGTCGGGAACCTACGATCTTCCTTTCTGTAGGCAAAGCCTAGTTTGGTGGTTATATGATCCGTTAGGGTTACATCGGTATTGATTCTAAAATTGTACTGCTGATAACGGTTTGCAGAATTTTTGTAATAGGCATCTTGATCGGAATATCCAAAGGAAGAAAAGTATTTGATCTTTTCGCTTCCACCGCTGATAGATATGTTATGCCTACTCTGTGTTGCCCAATCCTTAAATGTAGCTCCGAACCAATCGGTATTGGGGTAAAGCCATGGGTCTGAAGCATTTCTATGACCTGCAACCTGATCCGGTTGGAAATTTGCACCTACGGTTTCCGAAGTACCCGGTATGGTATAACTCCCGGTTGATTCAAAAGCAGCCAGAGCATCTGCCCATTGGTTTGAAGGAATGTTGCTATTGAAAATAGCATCCTCATTTCGAATACTAAAATACTCAAGGGAATTCGACAATTCTGGGATACGGGTCGGTTGGTTTAACCCAAAATCGGCATCATAGGTGATGGTAGGTTTGCCGGCCTTACCTTGTTTCGTAGTTACTATAATGGCACCATTGGCGGCTCTTGCCCCATAAATTGCTGCCGAAGCATCTTTAAGTACAGAAATGTTGGCAATATCAAGGCTATTCAATCGCCCTATGCCACCATCACGATCGGGAATACCGTCGATAACAACCAAAGGCTCATTATTCCCCAAGGTATTGGTTCCCCTTATGCTTATAGACGATTCATCATTTCCTGGCTCCCCACTGGTCTGTATAATTACCACACCTGGCAAACGACCGGCCAAGGAGTTCGAAACACTTATTGCAGGTGAGGTTTCCAATACCGCACCCTGAACCGCGGTTACCGCACCGGTAACAGTAGCTTTCTTTTGGGTGCCATAACCCACAACTACAACTTCTTCTAAATTAGCCACATCTTCTTGCATTACTACATTAATGGTCGATTGGTTGTTCACGGCTATCACAGTAGATGTAAATCCAATATAGCTAAACCGCAAACTTGTATTTCCATCGGAAACGGCCAATGAATAGTTTCCATCGAAATCGGTATTCGCACCAGTGGTCGGTTCGTTGACATCAACTATGGAAACTCCCGGTAGAGGCAAGCCATCGGATGCAGCGGTGACTGTACCCGTTACAATTACATCTTGGGCATTGATGGATGCCACTAAAAATCCACTAAAAAATAAAATCGCTGTTAAGAATACGTGATTCCGAATCATGTAATTCTTACCATAATTAGTCTGGTAATTCATAAAATATAGGTTCTAAAGGTTGTTATTGTGGAACTAAAATAACAATTTAAATGTAAAATCTTAAAAAAATGTGAATTTTACGATAACGTTGTAGTCAAAATTTAACGATTTCTTTCTTAGTTGGTATCAAATAGTTACCATTAATTAAGGGTAAGTGGGTATTTTATACAATTCCAATTGGCATTGATCATTAACTGAATTTTCGTATAAATCTTCTATAAATTGCCCTTAAAAATTCCTTTTTCGGACAGCCGGAAATTACTTGTAGATCCTCCCAAAAATTGGTTTCCTCATCCAAGAATTTAAATATTAGCTGTGGACTTCTGTTCTTGAATAGCGTTTCAAAGATATAATGGCCTTTTTCATTGTGCTTGTATAGAATGTCCAATAATAAAAGATCATAAAACCAGAATTTCCATTTACTTGATAAAGTTGTGATCGATTTGCTTTCTTTTAAGGATTGGACCAATGATCTGGTCTTTTTTGCCGTATTAAAGAAGGTATAACCTGTGCTAGGTTTTGTCCAGCCACCCGCTGTTCCAATATATTGTATTCTTTTGGTATTGTGCTTATGAAATTTGTAGTTCGTCATGGGAATACTACCCTTTTCCTTCTCAAGAATTTCAAAATCTTCGCAACCCAGATTTTTGATTAGATATTCCTGGATTGCATTTTCGTAATCTTCTTTTGGCAATAGATTTTGGGAGAACAAAGTATATTCCAATAAAGCGCTATGTTTTGAAAATGGCAAGGCATACATAAAACGGGTATTGTTTTTTTGATCGACTGAAAAATCCATGAAGGTCGCGACATGGGGATCGAAAACAGGTTCCTTGGTTTTAACTACCCAACCCATGAAATGTTGTTGCAAAACGGGGTATTTATTCTGTTCCTGGATTTTGTTGATTTCGAGAATGCTATTGAAGACCTGACCGCAGGTATAGGTAATTGCTTCTGTTTTGACATTGGCAATATCATTCTTTTCTTCTACTTGAAGTACTTTGGAATTTACAAAATCAATGTTGGAATAGGAATTGATCTTATCGATAAAATAACGATAGAAATCAATACCTCGAATAAGTTTATAGGTATAGGGCGCTATGACCAATTGTTTTGAATATACTTGACCACCAAAAAATATAGTGTTCCAGGATTGATGTACGATGGGTTCGAATTCGCCTGCTCCTTTTTCCCAAAAACACCAAGTACGGTCATTTGAGTTTTTAGGGTTTTTATCCAATAGTAAAACAGACTTGTCATTGAAAAATGCATCTTTCCCCAGGGCATTGGCCAACATTAAACCCGAGGCGCCAGCACCAACAATTATATAATCATAATGTGTTTTGGTTATTTCCAATCCTGAATTATGCCAAATGTTCAATGTCAAAAGTAGTTAATTCAGCCGAGCTGGAAGTTTCATTAATCCAAACGGTAACGTATTCCAAAAAAACTTCGAATTCCTTGATTGGGGCCATAAACATATGAAGGGTCGAATGTCAAGGCGTTTGGGTTATTGGCCGTAGCAACCACATCACCATTATTGTCAAAAATCACATTCTTATCAAAAGGGTCATTTGCCCTTGCAATGATAAAAGGGTTTCCGCGATTTGGTGTCCAGTCCAATACGTTCTTTATTCCTGCATAAACCTCAAAATGTTCAAAACCCTTATAGGTGAATTGGATATTCTGAATACTCCAAGTGGGGGAATACGCTTTTCGAGGGTCCAATGAACCCAAAATTGGTAAACGCATGGGGCCGTAAAGATTGCCGGTATAATCAACACCTAACTTCCAGGGTCTATGGGTGTATGATATGCTCCATGTGCTTGTAAAACTTTCGGTTAATACCTGATCCTTTTTCACCCCATCTTCTGTAGAACTAACATCCTGTAAAGTTGCGCCCAGTAACAATTTCAATCCACTCGGAAAGACTACATCCAAATTAGCACTGATGCCTTGCGAAATTGATTTCCCATCTAAATTATCATAAATGATTTGATTGGGGTTGGTATCATAATCCGGTAATATGATGTTATTGAAATGGGTATAAAATACCGAAGCATCAAATTCGATGAAAGTACCGTTATCACTATAGATTTTTTTCAAGAAGTTAAGGTTGATATTGAATGAACGTTCCGGTTTCAATTCCTCAGTAACAATGACCTCCCGGGCACCCGTTAATGAAGCATGTTCCTCTGTGAACAAGTTTACCACCCTAAAACCGGTTCCTGCATTCAGCCTCAAAATGTCATTATCAGAGATTTTCCATCTATATGCACTTCGTGGTGTATAAATAGAACCGTGCCGTTTATCATAATCGTATCGAAGTCCAAGCAGCAAGGAATGTCCATTGGCCAATTTCATTTCATCCTGAACGAATAGGCTTGGAATTATCACTTCATCCGCTTCGATTGTGGCCGTCGTATTATCGTTATAAAAATTATATCGAAGGGCACTACCAAGTAAAAAATCGTGCCATTTTAATTTCTTGTCCCAGGTAAGCTGACCAAAACCTATACGTTGATCGGCGAGATAGGGTATATCCCCGTAAACTGAATTTTGGTTATGGTCATTGTATGAGAAGGAAAACAATACTTTTTCATTGATGGGGAGCTCATATTTGCCCAAGATTTCCCACCTACGGGTATAGATACTTTCACCATAGATTTCATCCCCTCCTCTATATTCGGGTGTCCATTGCAATTCCCCGCCCCATCTGTCCTCATAAAAATAGCGTCCTGCCAAAGAGAAAATGCGATTCTTATTTCGTCGGAAATTCCATTTCTGAAAAAGAGAAATACGATGCTGTAGCGTTAAATCGGTGAAATTATCCCCATTATTATCAATTGGGGTATCAAAGTTGAAATAATTGATACCCAATAGTAAATCCACTTTTTTACCCAGCATTATTTTGGCACCAACATCCAAATTGTATTCCCCCCAATCCGATAAAAATCCATCGGCAAAGCTTACAGGTGCCTCAGCCGAACTTTTGGTAATTATATTGATTAGGCCACCAACGGCCTCGCTCCCATAAAGGCTTGAAGCAGGACCTTTAACGATTTCAATTTGCGCTATCAATGAATTGGGAATGCCAGATAGGCCATATACGGTTCCAAGGCCACTTACAATCGGCATTCCATCTATCAAAACCAGGGTGTACGGCCCTTCCAGGCCATTTATGTGGATATCCCCGGTATTACATACATTACAATTTATTTGCGGCCTAACCCCGTTGACATTCTGTAAAGCCTCGAATATACTTGGGGTTGGGTTCTTTTTCAAGAATGTTGGGCTATACACTTCCACAGGGACGGGACTCTCAGAACGGCTTACTGCCTTAAGGGTGCCGGTTACCACTGTTTCTTCCAACTGTTCTGAATTGGGTATGAGTTCAATGTTCAGGATTTTACTTTCGTTCTGGCCGAAAACGATTTTTTGTGAAAAGGGAAGATACCCGATCACAGATGTACGGATCTTGTAGGAACCAGGCACTATCCTATGAATATGGTATACCCCATCCTCATTACTTGAAGTACCTTTGCCTGTTCCTTCAAAAAATATATTGGCATAGGGTATTGCGGCACCGTTGCCAGTAACTATGCCCCTTAATTCAGCCATTTGTGATCTTAGGTCATTAAAGGAGAGCAATGACATAAAAAGGACAATTAATAGAATTAGCTTCAAACGCATATTTATACGATTCAAAAATATAATTTAGACAAATCTAAAAATATGTTTTTAGATATAAAAATGTATTTTTGTCCAAATGCTCTAATAATGACGCTTTCTGAAGAAGATTACATTAAGGCCATTTATCATTTAGGGAAGGGAAAGAAAACCACTGTTTCTACAAATGCAATAGCCAAAAGAATGGTAACCAAGCCTTCTTCCGTGACCGATATGGTAAGGAAACTTTCAGACAAAGGCTTAATTAATTATAAAAAATATAAAGGTGTTTCACTAACACAGGCAGGCACGAAAACCGCCCTGAATTTGGTTCGCAAACATCGATTATGGGAGGTTTTTTTGGTTGACAAATTAGATTTTACCTGGGATGAGGTTCATGATGTTGCAGAGCAATTGGAACATATTAAGAGCGAAAAACTTATTGACAAATTGGATGAACACTTAGGTTTTCCGGAAGTTGATCCCCATGGCGATCCAATTCCTTCGAAAGGAGGGGAATTCAAAAAGTCGATTAAAAAATTGTTGAAAGATATGCCTGTTGGATCTACTGGGGTTTGTGTAGGAGTAAAGGACTCTTCACCTCCCTTCTTAAAGTTTTTGGATAAGAATAAGATTGCTTTGGGCGATACCATATCGGTGCTTGATAAGGAAGAGTTCGATGCTTCAATTCTCATTAAAATCAATAATTTCAAGATTCGAATATCCCATCAAATAGCATCGAATCTCTATTTAAAATTTAATTAAGATCATGCAACAGGTAATTAACTACTTTGAATCTATAAATCCCATATTGGCTGCATTCTATGCAACGCTTTTTACATGGGGTCTAACCGCAGCAGGAGCTGCTTTGGTTTTCTTTTTTAAAGGTATGAACAGGGCTGTTCTCGATGGAATGCTCGGATTTACTGGAGGTGTAATGGTCGCTGCCAGTTTTTGGAGTCTTCTTGCCCCAGGAATTGAGATGAGTGAAGGCGAGGGTTTTGTCAAGGTGATTCCAGCAGCTGTTGGTTTTGCTTTGGGAGCCTTGTTTTTATATGGTCTTGATAAAATATTGCCCCATTTGCATATTAATTTTAAGGAAAGTGAGGGTATCAAAACACCATGGCACAGGACCACTTTACTGACTTTGGCGATTACCTTGCATAATATTCCTGAAGGTTTAGCAGTAGGGGTTCTATTTGGAGGAGTTGCTGCTGGCTTTGAGGGAGCCACCATTGGTGGGGCCGTTGCGCTTGCCTTGGGAATCGGATTACAGAATTTTCCAGAAGGATTTGCCGTGGCTATGCCTTTGAGAAGACAGGGTCTAAGCAGAAAAAAAAGCTTTATGTACGGGCAGGCATCGGCTATAGTTGAACCTTTTGCTGCAGTATTGGGTGCATGGGCCGTAATTACATTTGAGCCTATTTTGCCTTATGCACTTTCTTTCGCAGCAGGGGCCATGATCTTTGTGGTTGTTGAAGAGGTGATTCCTGAGACCCAACAAGATAAATATACAGATATCGCAACCTTGGGTTTTATTGGAGGATTTATAATCATGATGACCTTGGATGTAGGTCTAGGATAGGGGATTTTGCCATCTTTGTGGTCTAAGTGTAGACATATTCCTTAGTTATAATGCATGTTATTGATTAAGTTTAGCTACTAATAATT
>JAHHKH010000173.1 GCA_018679695.1 Maribacter sp. | reverse complement strand
AATTCAAAAATCAAGATCATGTCAAAAATCAACTGGGAAACGGCTATGCAATTTGAGGATATCACATATAAAAAAAGCAATGGTGTTGCCAGAATAGCATTTAACAGGCCTAATGTTCGTAATGCTTTTAGGCCTAAGACTACTAGTGAGCTCTATAAGGCGTTTTATGATGCCCAGGAAGATACCTCAATAGGGGTGGTCTTACTTTCTGCGGAGGGGCCATCGACCAAAGATGGGGTGTATTCCTTTTGCAGTGGTGGTGATCAAAAGGCTAGGGGGCATAAAGGTTATGTGGGTGAGGATGGTATGCATCGCTTGAATATTCTCGAAGTTCAGCGTTTGATCAGGTTCATGCCCAAAGTTGTAATTGCCGTGGTACCCGGTTGGGCTGTTGGTGGTGGTCATAGCCTGCATGTGGTCTGTGATCTAACGTTGGCAAGTAAGGAGCATGCACTCTTCAAACAGACCGATGCCGATGTTACCAGTTTTGACGGGGGCTATGGATCTGCTTACTTGGCTAAAATGGTCGGACAGAAAAAAGCACGGGAGATTTTCTTTTTGGGTAGAAGTTATACTGCCCAAGCGGCTTATGAAATGGGAATGGTAAATGCCGTGATTCCCCATGAAGAGTTGGAACAAACCGCCTATGAATGGGCCCAGGAGATTTTGGAAAAATCCCCAACATCCATAAAAATGTTGAAGTTTGCCATGAACCTCACCGATGACGGTATGGTAGGCCAACAGGTATTTGCAGGTGAAGCGACACGTTTGGCTTATATGACCGATGAGGCTAAAGAAGGTAGAAATGCCTTTTTAGAGAAACGCAAACCCAATTTTGATAAGAACAGCTGGATTCCTTGATGCCCCTGTAGGCCTAAGAAGCAGTGACTGCCACAAACTAAAAAGAGCCTTACCGGTTACGACAAGACTCTTTTACGAGAACACTATATGAAAATGAAAAAATTTATTTACTTGATTATTACAGGATAAATGTAGATCTCTTTCACAGCAATCAATAATTATTGTTGTGAGATAAGGGAAAATTGTGGTGAACCTTCTTAAAAGAGATATTACCTCCAAGATTCAGGCATAAATATTATGCTAATTGATGGCTTTGATTACCTCGCTGATAAACTTGTTCACATCAAAATCAGGGGATTCAGCGAGTCCGGTTCGAACAATGACCAAGTCCTTGGATGGAATAATAAAAACATATTGCCCTTGGTAGCCATTCGCAGAATAAAGGTCTTTGGGTACATCAGGATATTTACCTTCGGCATTAAGCCACCAGTGGGCACCATAGGTCCCGTTTGATTGTGAAGTGGGTCTGGTGATATAATCGATCCACTCGGGACTGAATAATTGCTCTCCGTTCCATTTGCCCTTATTCAAGTGCAGCATTCCGAATTTGGCCCAATCCCTCGTATTGGCCCACCCATAAGAAGAACCTACAAAATTCCCGGACATGTCGGTTTCAATGAGCATGGAGCGCATTCCAATTTTATCAATCAAGGCCGAATATGGGAAATCCAAATAGTCTTGATGGCTTTTAAATTGTTCCCGAAGTATCCCCGAAAGTAGATTACTCGTTCCTGAGGAATAGTTCCATATTTTTGGGCTGTTCAAAGTATAGTCCGTTTTAAGCTGTGCTTTTGTCATATCTCTGGCCATGAACAACATTCTAGTTACATCGGAAATAGAACTGTAATCCTCATCCCACGCCATACCGCTTTGCATTCGCAATAAATCATCCAAAGAAATAAGATCACGCGGGTCTTTACCGGGCAAACCACTTAATTCAAGCTCCTTAAAAGGGAGGTATCCCATTTCTATTTTACCTTGATATTGCAGAATACCATATAGTGTGGCCAAAACACTTTTGGTCATTGACCAGCCTAATACTGGCGTGTCTTTGGTAAAGCCAGCGGTATATTTTTCTCCAATAATTTGGTTTTTATAGCTTACAAGAACAGTTCGCGTTTTTTGTACTTCAGCATTTGTGAAGGCACCATCAATGGCCATTTCAAGTTGATTGTAATCCACATTGTCGAAGAGGGTATCTTTAGTTCCATTATTTCCAAAAGGGAATGCCAATCCAGTATCGGTTGTATTACGATTAGGCTTGTAATTGATTGCACTGATATCAAAATCGTCATCGATAAGAATACATCCCAAGCCATCTGAACAAACCGATTTTCGTTGCATCAGTCCATAAACGGTAGCTGCCACTTCATTCTCATGCACTTCTACATCGGCAAGTTTGATAAGTGGAACATTATGGTCGTTGGCATTAACAGCTTCAACGGTGCGGGAGGCAATGAACCTGTTCGAGGCCATATTCTTTGCTGCAAAGCCAGAGATAATGGTAAGCTTGGGATAATTGAAGATAGCGATACCTACAATAATCAGTACTATTGCAATAAGAATGCGTTTTATTAATTTCATGGTTAACGAAGTTCTTTGTACGCAAATATAATATTATGATATATCTTTCGTCTTTCGTTCGCTAAATCGAAATCTCCAATAGAAATTTTAATGGCTAGAGTGCATTATACATTTAAAAAAATAGTTTTAGGCTTACCGCTGTTCTTCTTGGCTTTTCTTTCATTCACTTCTTGTACTAGGAATAAAGAAAAGAAAGCGATTGCTTTATATAATGATTATTGTGCCAGTTGCCATATTGCACCTTCAATACAGGCATTGCCAAAACATTTATGGGCAGAGCAGGTTTTACCGGAAATGGGAGCGCGAATGGGGGTTCGCGATTCATCATATAGGCCGTATAAAGGCTTGCCTTTTGATGAATATGAAGCCGTACTCAAAACAGGTCTATTTACCCTGGCACCCATTATTGGGAAGGAAGAGTGGGATTTATTAAAGGAATACATTATTCAACAAGCACCGGACTCCCTTAGTATGCCACATAAGGAAATTGCAAATAAGAGATTGAACGGATTTGCTCCTAAGCCAATTTCATTTGATCTCATAAATAATACCAAGTTCACCTATCTAAATGCTGACAGGGATGATGGTACTGTGAAACTAGGCGATATGAAAGGTAGATTATTCACCTATGATTTTATTCAGGATTCTCTTATTTTCAATGGGAATTTTTCAAGACCTATAACGGCTTACAACAATAAGAAGGATATGGAATATATTACCGCTGTTGGTAATCTTAATCCATCTGAGTTGGCTTCCGGTAAAATTTTCAGGGTTAAGGATAGGAAAGTTAAGGCGATTCCCGAAATTTTCCATAGACCGGTCCATACGGTGGTCCAGGATTTGAATAATGATGGTATTGATGAAATAATGGTAAGTGAGTTTGGCCATCTCACCGGCAAGCTTACCTTATTAAGTCCAATAGACGATATTACGTATGACCGACAGGTTTTATTAAATCAGCCGGGGGTAATTCGTGTAGTTGTAAAGGACATGAACAATGACCAAATGCATGACCTAGTAGCCCTTACTTCCCAAGCGGATGAGAGTATTACCATCTTGTATCAGGAAAATGATTTGAAATTCAGGGCAGAAAAAGTACTTCGCTTTAGTCCAATTTACGGGAGCAGTTGGTTTGAATTGATAGATTTCGATAAAGATGGGGATTATGATATTGTTACTGTTCACGGTGATAATGCCGATAAGACCTACACACCTAAACCCTATCACGGCATGCGATTGCACATAAATGACGGCAATAACAATTATGAGGAAAAATATTTTTATCCCATGAATGGGGCAACAAGAATTATTTCAAGGGATTTCGATAAGGACGGTGATTTTGATTTTGGTTTACTTTCTACATTTCCGGATTATGAAAACGCGAATGAACCTTCTTTTATTTATCTTGAAAACAAAAGTACCGACCCTATAAGGTTTGAGGAATTTAGTTTTAAAGAATCAAATTTTGCAAGATGGCTACTCATGGATGCTGGTGATGTTGATGGAGACGGGGACGAGGATATTATTTTAAGCGCATTTCCATATGCATTAACTCCGGTACCTGAAGAGCAATCCAACTTTTGGAAAGAGAAAAGTACGGACCTTATGGTTTTGGAAAATAATTTAAATTAACAGGCATGTTTGTCAAATGTTTGAACTTGCTCATTGTCTCATCACTGATTTTCAATTGCAGTGCAGAAAAAAAGGAGGATCCCTATGTATGGATTCCTATGGAGGTCACAGCAACGGCCTATAATTCTTTTCGGTATCAAACATCGGATAACCCGACTATCACGGCTTGGGGCGATACTTTGATTCCAGGGATGAAATCGATTGCAGTTTCCAGGGATTTACTCGCAAAAGGTTTGAAACATGGGACCATGGTACGGATAGATACGCTCCCCGATACGTTCTACATTAATGATAAAATGCATAGAAGATGGAAGAATAGAATTGATATTTATATGGGGAAAGACAGGAAGAGCGCCGTGGAATGGGGCAGAAAAAAAGTATGGATCGAGTATGCGGTTTTACGGGAAAGTATAGACTCATTAAGCAAGGGCAAATTGAATGGCAAGGAATAATGAAACGATTATCTACATTAATAATTTTTATATTACTCATATCCTGTTCGACATCAAAAAAGATAGTCGACAAACCCATTAACTTCAACGGGGAAAGGAGTGAATTGACTTTAGAGTACCTAAAAAACAGGTACGGATTGGAGCAAGATGTACCGAATATCATACCCAGGATGATTGTCTTACATTGGACCGCCATTCCCACTTTTGAAGATTCATTCGATGCTTTTCTAAATTCCAAACTACCCAATTGGAGACCAGATATTGCAAGTGTTAGTGGTTTAAATGTATCCGCTCATTTTTTGGTTGACCAAGATGGTACCATTTATAGCCTTATGCCTGAAACCACAATGGGCAGACATGTTATTGGATTGAATCACTGCGCTATCGGGGTGGAGAATGTTGGGGGTACTGCGGATGCCCCATTGACAAAAGCCCAATTAAAATCGAATATACGGTTGGTTAAATATCTGGCCAAGAAGTACAATATAGAGTATGTTATCGGTCATCATGAATACACCTTGTTCGAAGGTCATGAACTGTGGTTGGAGAAGGACGACGGTTATAGAACTTCTAAAACCGATCCCGGGGATGATTTTATGAATAAGGTCCGAAAGGCCACCAAGAGATTTGATTTTAAACCTATTCCTACAAAAAACCAGTAATATGAAGATGCCATTTTTAACCCTTTTAGGATGTATCATAATTGCTCATTTCGGATTTTCGCAGGAATCTGATTTAACGTCAAAACTTTATACGACCTATGTTGATTACAAAGAGGAAAAACTTACCAAAAGAAGAACCAAACACCAAGATTTGCAACCCTTGATAGCCCAGTATAATGTCGACTCGAGGTTTAAAGTCAACAAGGTTGGGGAATCGATTGAAGGAAGGGATTTGAATTTGATCAGTGTAGGAACGGGAATGGTCAATGTATTTTTATGGTCTCAAATGCACGGTAATGAACCGACCGCTACCCAGGCCATTTTTGATATTTTAAATTTTCTAGGGGGAGAAGATTTTCAAGGAGAGAAAAAAGAGATGCTCGAAAACTTGACCATACATTTTCTACCTATGTTGAATCCGGATGGGGCAGAGCGGTATCAAAGAAGGAACCTGTTAGGGGTAGACATAAACAGGGACGCTCTGAGGTTGCAATCCCCTGAAAGCATGACCTTAAAGCGGGTACGGGATAGTTTGGATGCCGATTTCGGTTTTAACCTACATGACCAAAGCACGTATTATAATGCGGAATTGACCGAAAAACCAGCGACCATCTCTTATTTGGCGCCAGCCTTTAATTATGAAAAGGAAATTAGCGAAAAGCGAGGAAATGCAATGAAGATCATCGCATTCATGAATAGGATTATTCAGAAATACGCCTCAGGACAAGTAGGGCGCTATAATGATGATTTTGAACCAAGAGCCTTTGGTGATAATATTCAAAAATGGGGCACAAGCACAATATTGATTGAATCTGGAGGGTATGCCAATGATGTGGAAAAACAGGAAATCCGAAAATTGAATTATGTCTCTATCCTTTCTGCGCTGTATACCATCGCCAAAGGAAATTATGTAGACATACCAATTGAAGAATACGATAAAATCCCTGAAAATGACAGAAAATTGTTTGATCTTAAAATGACCAACGTTACGCACAATTTGTTGGGCAAGGATTATTTACTGGACCTGGGTATTAACCGTTTGGAAGTAGATAAAAAAGGGAATGATGACTTTTGGTATAGCAGCCGAATCATTGACCAAGGGGATTTATCTACCTATTTTGGCTATGAAACCTTCAACGCTTCAGGATATACCATTATGCAGGGTAAAGTTCACCCTCAAATATTTCAAACGATAGGTGAAGTTATGAAA
>JAHHKH010000171.1 GCA_018679695.1 Maribacter sp. | reverse complement strand
CCGGAATTGCTTGGGCGACGAACTTTTCCGACACCTGAACGCTAAACCGGGCTGCCACCGAGGCTAAAAATTTCAATATCGGATTTGCCGTTCCCGACAACAAATTTCCCAATGCTTTTGTGCCGCCCTTAACGGCAGAACCCAATGCAATTCGGGAAGCATAATATCCAGTATCAAGGCCATCATCATGTTTTGATTTTCCCCCAAGGGCAAACACTTGTAGGCAAGCCAATTGGGTATCGAGCTCGGTAATGTCTTCACCTTCACTTCGGGCAATGTCCATGATGGAGCGCATCATGAGTTTAGTCGCGAAGGTAAGATCTACAGCAAATGCAGAAGCTCCTAAGGCCCCACCCAACAAGCCCGAGGAAGTGACCAATGCCTTGTAGGTTTTGTTCATAGGTGCGGTATTGACCTTTCCTTTTTTCATGGATACCAAGTTGCTCTTCACCACACCAAGCAATACTTTTTGGCTTAGTTGCTGTAACCAATTTTGTTGTTTCTTGGGTAAGAGGTCGACCTTGCTTTCGATTACATTGCCCATTTTATTAAGGCCTTGCATGGCCCAACCGATTTGCTCCATTCTTCTTTTGGCTTCCTCAAGAATAAGAAGGTCGGATGCGTTGAGCGATTTTGGTATTGTCATCTTGTAAGCTATTGCCTATTGGTAGCTAAGGTATATATTTTGTTACTTTCCACCACTTCTTAACCATTGCTTATTGCCCACAGCATCCCAAAATTAATAGGTACTACTGCAAAACCGATAATTCCTTGATACTATTGATTTTCCGAACGTTCTTGGCATCTCCTCAAATTTCCGATGTTTTGGCAACAATTGTCACGGGCTATTATTTAAGAAGGGAAGTAAAACATAGCCTGGTATCATCGCGCTGATTCTCGAATATACTTGCTATTTTTAAGGATTAATAAATTCCTGTTCCATGAAAAAATATTATTTCTTACTAATATGTTCTATTCTTTTGAGCGGGGGATGCAAAAAAAGCGAACCTTTGAACAATACAACCCTTTTTGTTGGTACCTATACCGATAATGGCAGTGAAGGCATTTATAGTTACAGCTTCGATACCAAGACCGGCGAATTAAAAAACAAAAAACTGGTGGCTCCTATGGACAACCCTTCCTTTGTGAAGATTTCACCTGATAAGAAGTTTTTATACGCTGTGGAGGAAACCGATACCTATGAAGATTCTAGCGGTGCAGTGGTGGCATTTGAAATTATAGGCGATTCGTTAAGAAAAATAGCCGAGGAAAGAACCCTTGGGGCACATCCCTGTCATATAGGAATATCGCCAAATGGTAAGTTTTTGGCAACTTCAAATTATACAGGAGGTAGCGTTGCGATCTATAAATTGGGGGAAAATGGAGAACTTTTGCCCAGAGCCCAGTATATAGACCATAAAGTGTTGGATACCATCAGGATTTCCCATGCCCATGCAGCCAAATTCACCGAGAATGAACTTTTTGTGGCCGATTTAGGCTTGAATGCCCTATTACGATATGAATTGAAAGGAAACAAATGGGTTCCTTACCAACAACCACCATTGGATATGGCTCCGGAAGCTGGCCCCAGGCATTTTACCTTTGGGCAAGAGGGCAGATTCCTATATGTGATCAATGAATTGAATTCCACCATTACGGTATTGGAACGTAAAACTGATTATTCCTTTAACGAATTGGAAACACTGTCGACTTTGGCACCTGATTTTGCAGGGGAAAGTTATTGTGCCGATATCCATTTATCCAAAGACGGCAAGTTTCTCTATGGTTCCAATCGTGGGGAAAATACCATTGTCATTTTCAAAGTGGATCAATCTACGGGCAGGTTGGGTTTGGTTGGAAGGGAAAGCGTGAAAGGGGATTGGCCTCGAAATTTTGGGATAGATCCTAGCAACAACTTTCTACTGGTGGCCAATCAAAGAAGCAATAACATTACGGTCTATAGAAGAAATGTGGATAATGGGAATTTAAGTTTCCTTCATGAAGTTGAATTGCCCAGCCCGGTTTGTCTGGAGTTTTTGAAGTAAATTTTTATTGACCTTTGTTTGAAATTTGGCCGGATGACATTCCCATTACTTTTATTTATTCCTTACATTTAGTGTTGACTAATTAGAACACTTTAAAAATGAAATGAGCCATAACGATTATTTGATTTACTG
>JAHHKH010000164.1 GCA_018679695.1 Maribacter sp. | reverse complement strand
ATCACCATCCATACTTACCTCACAACCGGCAAGTTCAAAAGCCGATTTCAAGGCATTGGCCAAATCCAATTTCGCCGAATTCACTGAAGAACGTGTAAGGCAGCCGATTTTAATTTCGCCCTCTTTTACTACTACCCTGGCGATATTATTCGAAGTTTCGACCAGATCAGGGATTGCTGCACTCATGGCGTAGACCCCGTTATGGGCCGCATAGATAGCCCTGATCAATTTCCCTTGGCTATCTTTTTGCATCACTTTCGGGGGTGCATCCGTCCATTCAATTGAAATGGTCAAATCGGGTTCATTTACTGCGAGCTCTAATTTGATGGTTGCCGCTAATTGCTTAAAAGCAGCCTCAAATTCCGATTTTAAGGATTTGTCCAGGGCCACGACGGCAAAACTCTCACGAGGTATGGCGTTTCGCAAACTACCACCATCAATTTCGGAAATTTGCAGGCCAAAATTATCCATTCCTCTGAAAAGTAAGCGATTCATGATCTTATTGGCATTGCCCAATCCTTTATGGATATCCATACCACTATGGCCCCCTTGTAAATCCTTTACAGCAATCAAACAACCTACGGTATTATTGGCAACCTTTTCTTCAATATAGGTACGTGTAGCGGTGACATCAATTCCTCCGGCACATCCTATATCCAATTCATCATCATCCTCGGTGTCCAGATTCAATAAGATCTCTCCCTGTAACACGCCTCCCTCGAGACCCATAGCGCCCGTCATTCCCGTTTCTTCATCGATGGTGAACAAAGCTTCCAAAAAAGGATGTGGAATATCGGTACTTTCCAACAATGCCATGATGGTGGCAACACCCAAACCGTTATCCGCACCCAAGGTTGTCCCTTTGGCTTTTACCCAGTCGCCTTCGACGTACATCTTAATGCCTTCTTTATCAAAATCAAAATTAGTATCCGCATTTTTTTGGTGAACCATATCCAGATGTGATTGCAAGGTTATTTTTTTACGGTCTTCCATTCCGGTGGTGGCCGGTTTGCGTATGATCACATTGCCTACAGCATCTGAGAAGGTCTCTAGTCCCAGTGAATTACCATAATCCAACATAAATTGTATGACCTTTTCTTCCTTCTTCGAAGGTCTTGGCACTTCATTTAAATCGGCAAATTTGTTCCAGACCTGTTTTGGTTCGAGTTGCCTTACTTCCTTGCTCATAATTTTGCTTTTGTACTTCAAAAATACGGCTTGCCAATTAACTATTACGCATTAATTCCTATTTTTGATCCAATGGTCAAAAAAATTAAAAATTGGATCGCCTTATCCCTAATTCCACAGATTATTTTTGTGAAATGGCTGGGCAGCTATCCCGTTCTCATTGAAAATTACTATAGTGACGGTATATACCCATGGATCTCAAGATTCTTTAGGATTTTATATGGTTGGATCCCCTTTTCTATAGGTGATATACTCTATTTCATACTCTCTGTATTGGCCATTCGTTATGTGATTAAGCATTGGTTGGAAATCAAGACCCATCCCCTGAGGTTTTTACGCAATGTGCTATTCATTTTGTCTGTTGCCTACTTCAGCTTTCATTTGCTGTGGGGTATGAATTACTACCGGCAACCTATCGCCCAACAATTCGGCTTGAATGAAAAACATTCCGATGAAGAGCTATTACAGTTTGTAGAGGAACTGATCGTTCAAACCAATAGATTGCATTTCAATATTACCAAGGATACGGCCCTGGCAATAGTCATTCCCTACTCCAAAAACCAGATTATGGACAAAACCTTAATCGGTTATAAGAACTTGGAAAAAACATATCCCTTTTTATCGTATAAAAACCCAAGTATCAAAAAATCGATCTTTAGTACGGCTTTGACCTATATGGGTTATGGTGGTTATCTCAATCCGTTTACACATGAAGGTCAGGTGAACGGTCGTCTCCCTAACTTTAGGTTTCCTGTGGTTGCCGGTCACGAAATAGGACATCAAATTGGGTATTCCGCTGAGAATGAGACCAATTTTATCGGATATCTGGCTTCGATCTATAATCCTGATGTATATTTTAGATATGCTGCCTATGCCTATGCCTTGGGATACGGGCTTAGTGATGTTCGCCGTCATGATGAGGAAAAATTCCAGGAACTATATGCCAAACTGAATCCCGGCATTCAAAAAAACTTTAAGGAAATGGCCGATTTTTGGCAGTCGTTCCAGAATCCCTTGGAACCCGTCTTCAAATCAATCTTCAATACCTTCCTAAAGGCGAATAATCAAGCACAGGGCATTAAAAGTTACAGTGCGGTGGTTTCGCTCTTGGTCACCTACCACAAGGAGCATCCTTTATAATGTTAAAAAAACATAAACACTCTTTGAAATCGCAATACATCCCATATCTTTAGAAAGACGAATCAACTAAACTTTTTATATGAAAATGCGACTTCTGGCGCTAGCCCTGTTGTGGTGTAGTGCATCTTTATTTGCCCAGGATTATTTTCCCGAAAATGCCGGGGTAAAATCAAAAAACAATAATTATACGGCTTTAACCAATGCCAAAATCTTTATTACGCCCACCCAGATAGTTGAGCAAGGCACCTTGCTTATTCAAAACGGAAAAGTGGTTCAGGTAGGTCAGGCGGTATCCATTCCAAAGAACACAGTAACCATAAATTTGGACGGAAAGACCATTTACCCCTCATTTATCGATGTATACTCCGATTTTGGTGTGAGCAAACCCAAGCGTGCTGAAGGCGGAGGCCGTTCACCACAGTATGAAGCTACACGAGAAGGGTATTACTGGAACGATCATATCATGCCCGAGAGCAATGGTGTTGATAAGTTCAAATATGATGACAAAAAGGCCAAGGAATTGCGCGATGCCGGTTTTGGGGTGGTTAATTCCCATATTCAGGACGGTGTTGCCCGTGGTACGGGAGTGTTAATAGCACTTAACGGACAAGGCGATGATTCACAAAGGATCATCGATGACCGATCGGGGCAATATTTCTCTTTTGACAGAAGTGTGGCCTCAAGACAGAGCTATCCCACCTCTTTGATGGGCGCAATGGCCCTACTTCGCCAAATGTATATCGATGCCGATTGGTACGCCAAGGGCAATGTGGTTACCAAGGACCGTTCCTTGGAGGCCTTGAATGCCAATAAGGGTTTAACACAGATCTTTGCCGCTGGCGATAAGGGCAATGTATTACGGGCAGATGGTATTGGTGATAAAATCGGTGTACAATACACAATATTAGGGGGTGGCGATGAATATGAAACCGTTGCGGCCATTAAAAATACCAACGCCAGGCTTATACTACCGTTGAACTTTCCTGATGCCTATGATGTAAGCAATCCGTACCAAGCGTTATACGTTCCTTTAGAGGATATGCGTCACTGGAACCAAGCCCCTGCCAATCCGAAGATACTGGCCGATAATGGGGTTACGTTTTCCTTTACGCTAAACGGATTGAAATCTCCCTCGAAACTCAAGGAAAAATTACAAAAGGCCATTACCTACGGCCTATCGAAGACCAAGGCATTGGAAGCCCTGACAACGGTTCCCGCACAGATTTTGGGAAAATCAGGCAAAATTGGATCATTACAGCAAGGTCGTTATGCCAATTTCCTGATAACCTCAGGCGATATTTTCGAGCAGGGGACTACCCTTTATGAGAACTGGGTCCAAGGCACTAAAAATGTCATCAATGATAAGGACCAAAAAGATATACGTGGGGATTATGATCTATTGGCAGGGAATGAGGCTTTTACACTTGCTATTACCGGGGAACCCGGTAAACCCAAAGCAGAGGTTAAAAAAGACACGAACAAATTAAAATCCAAAATCACCTATAAGGAAAATTGGATGGACCTATCCTTTTCCCAAGACGATCGGATGTATCGCATGACGGGAATGGTCAAGGCCAAAAACAATACGATCAAAGGGAGGCTTATTCTGCCTTCAGGAAACGAATCTACGTTCAAAGCAACACTGACAAAGGCTTTCGCCGAAAAAGCGAAAGAGCAGAAAGAAGCCGAAAAGCCCGAAATTGTGGCTGTTACCTATCCCAATTTGGGATATGGCTATGCAGAACTTCCTAAAGCGGAAGACCTTTTGTTCAAAAATGCAACGGTCTGGACCAGTGAGGATGCAGGCATTCTCGAAAATACCGATGTCCTGGTCAAGGACGGTAAAATATCGAAAATCGGTAAGGACCTCAATGCAGGTCGTGCCAAGGTCATCGATGCGTCGGGAAAACATCTTACAGCGGGTGTCATTGACGAGCATAGCCATTTGGCCGCCTTGGCCATTAACGAAGCGGGGCACAATTCAACCGCGGAAGTGAAAATGGAGGATGTGGTTGATCCCGAGGATATAGATATTTACCGAAATCTCGCAGGTGGGGTAACCTCCTTACAATTGCTCCACGGTTCTGCAAATCCCATTGGCGGGCGTTCAGCCCTGTTGAAATTAAAATGGGGGGAAAGTGCAGAGAACATGATTTATGCGAATTCGCCCAAGTTCATCAAATTTGCCTTGGGTGAAAATGTAAAACAAAGTAATTGGCAAAGTTTCAGTCGGTTTCCTCAAACACGTATGGGCGTTGAGCAGGTATTCATGAATTACTTTCAGCGTGCCAAGGAATATGAGGCCAAAAAGAAGAGTGGACAACCGTATCGCCAGGATGAGGAAATGGAAACCTTGGTCGAGATCTTGAATGGAGAGCGGTTTATCAGCTGTCATTCCTATGTACAGAGCGAGATAAATATGCTTATGAAAGTGGCCGATAAGTTTGGTTTTAAGGTAAATACCTTCACCCATATCTTGGAAGGGTACAAAGTGGCCGATAAAATGGCCGAACACGGTGTAGGCGGTTCTACTTTCAGCGATTGGTGGGCCTATAAATACGAGGTAAAAGATGCTATACCCTTCAATGCTGCCATCATGAACAGTCAGGGTATTACCGTGGCCATCAACAGTGATGATGCAGAAATGTCGCGTAGGTTGAACCAAGAAGCTGCAAAAACCATCAAATATGGCGGTGTCTCTGAACTTGATGCCTGGAAAATGGTAACCATAAACCCGGCAAAGCTCTTGCACATAGATGATCGCGTTGGCAGTATCAAGGAAGGCAAGGATGCAGATTTGGTTTTGTGGAACGATCACCCCTTGTCTATTTATGCCAAACCGGAAAAAACCCTGATCGAGGGAGCCACTTATTTTGATTTGGAAAAAGATAAGCAACAGCGGGAGGCCATTAAGAAGGAGCGTAGCAAACTCATCAACATGATGCTCAGGGAAAAAGAGGCCGGCGGTAAAACGCAGGCCCCGAAGAACAACAAAAAAGAGAAATTTCATTGCGAAAGTTTATAAAATAGGAATCATGAAGAAATTAATATATACCCTAGTTTTAGCAGTTGCCACTTTGTTTACGGGGACTGCCCAGCAAACCCCTGCCCCACTCCAAGAAGGGGCGATCTCGATAGACGGTGCCACTGCCCATTTAGGCAATGGGGAGGTCCTGGAAAATGCCTTGATCATGTTCGAGGAGGGCAAACTCACTTTTGTGGGTAGTGCCATGACCAAAATTGCCCGTAAGGGAACGGTCATTAAGGGAAAGGGCAAACATGTATATCCCGGTATCATAGCCCCATGCAAGGCATTGGGACTTACCGAAGTAAATGCCGTTCGTGCGAGTAACGACCAGGACGAGATTGGCGAACTCATACCCCACGTACGCAGTCTTATTGCCTACAATGCAGAATCGCAGGTGGTGGAAAGCATGCGGCCCAATGGGGTGTTGTTAGGTCAGGTTACCCCACAAGGGGGAAGAATTTCGGGTACCTCATCTATTGTACAGTTCGATGCCTGGAATTGGGAAGATGCCGCTGTAAAAGCGGATGATGGTATTCATATGCACTGGCCCAATAGCTTTAGAAGGGGTCGCTGGTGGATGGGCGAACCAAGGGGCTACCAACCCAACAAGGATTATGCAAAGCAATTGGATGAAATACAAAGTTTTCTAAAAAATGCAGCGGCCTATGGTACCGCTTCCAATGGGGAATTAAACCCTGCCTTTCTGGCCATGCAAGGTGTTTTTAACGGTTCCCAAAAATTATACCTCTATGCCGATGGTGAAAAAGAGATCATCGATGCCATTACCACTGCTAAGGACCATGGGGTTCAAGAAGTGGTTCTAGTGGGCGGTTACCATGCTTATAAGATTACCGATTTTCTAAAGGAACACAAGATACCGGTCTTGGTACAGTTTACCCACAACCTTCCTGCCTTGGATGATGAGGACTATGATCTGCCTTATAAGTTACCCAAATTGCTTTCGGATGCGGGTATTCTTGTGGCCATACAGAACGGGAGTACGTCTAACTTTCAGACCAGGAACCTGCCCTTTTATGCCGGCCAGGTTGTCGGCCAGGGTCTCGATAAGGAAAAAGCCCTACAAATGATTACGGGAAACAGTGCCCAGATATTAGGTATTGCGGACAATTACGGTACTTTAGAAGTAGGTAAAAGTGCAACACTGTTCATCTCAAAAGGCGATGCCTTGGACATGCGTGGCAATCAATTGACCCATGCATTTATCAATGGCCGTACCCTTTCGTTGGAAACCCACCAAACCGAACTTTGGAAACGCTATATGGGAAAATATGAGGGTAAATAAACGGCCTAATAAAGAGGACTTTTATGGTTAGTATTCTATTGATGTGGATAAATATAAATACTAAACGTTTCCATTGGTTTTGTGCCAATTTGGGCGTATAAAGATGTATTTTATAGCTATATAAACAAGTTGGCGGTCATTTATAGCTCAAGGATGTTTACCAGAAAAAAGAAATTTTAAATGACTCTCTTAAAATATTTAATAAATAACTAATGGTTACTT
>JAHHKH010000160.1 GCA_018679695.1 Maribacter sp. | reverse complement strand
TCAATTCATTTAGGAAATGGATCATGTTACTAAAATTCATTCATGTTATTTATTGTCGATGAGTTCCCGGTTATAGGATTTTTCTAAAATTAACGTGGCTTTAAAACCGATTATCACCTCCAACAATATCACCCAATGTACCGAGGATACTGCCTTCGCCCTTGTCCTTACCACCTTTTGGCAATGATGCCAATACCCTACCGGCCAATCTACTAAAGGGTAAGGACTGTATATAAACAGTTCCGGGACCTCTTAAGGTCGCGAAAAACAAACCTTCGCCCCCAAAAACGGTATTCTTTATTCCGCCAATGAATTCTATATCGTAATCAACATCCTTGGTAAAGCCTACAATACAGCCGGTATCTACTTTCAGCACCTCCCCTGGACCAAGTACTTTTTTGGCCAAGGTTCCCCCTGCATGTACAAATGCCATTCCATCACCTTCCAACTTTTGCATAATAAATCCTTCACCACCGAAAAGACCCCTACCTAAGCGTTTAGAGAATTCGATGCCTACCGAAACACCTTTGGCAGCGCATAGGAATGCATCTTTCTGACAAATGAATTTGCCTTCCTTTTCAGAAAGATCTATAGGCAAGATCTTTCCAGGATAGGGTGATGCAAAACTTACTTGCTTCTTTCCTTGGCCAATGTTTAGAAACGCGGTCATAAAAAGACTTTCCCCTGTTAAGACACGCTTACCGGCAGAAAATATTTTACCCAAGACACTATTGTCCTGATTGGAGCCATCCCCAAAAATGGTATCCATCTTTATATCGGAATCCATCATCATAAAACTGCCAGCTTCCGCTACAACAGCTTCCTGGGGATCGAGTTCAATTTCAACGTATTGCATTTCTTCACCAAAAATCTCGTAGTCTATTTCGTGGTTTGTACTACTCATCTTATTTTATTTTAATGTTATTAATTTCCGAGTTTTAATATTCGTCTTGCACCTTGAATTACCAAAATAAAAACAACAGTTCCAATAATCAAGTCGGGTTTGTTTGAGTTCAGCCAATTAACCAAAAGTCCAGCTAAAATAACCCCTAGATTGATAATTACATCATTTGAAGTAAAAATCATACTCGCTTTCATATGTGCTTCTTCTTTGCTTTTTGACTTTTGAAGTAAGTAAAGACAAATTCCGTTTGCAATTAAAGCAAAAACCGAAACTATGATCATTGTCGTGAAATCAGGAAGTTTTTCTACTCCGAAAAAACGTCTTAAAATTTCGACAAATCCAATTACCGCTAGTAGGATTTGAAAATAACCAGCAAGTTTTGCAATTCGCCCTTTTCTTGTCAACGTTCCGCCCACCGCAAAAAGGCTTAGTCCATAAACAAATGAGTCTGCAAGCATATCCAAACTATCAGCTACAAGTCCCATTGATTTGGAAATCAATCCAGTTGTCATTTCTATTATGAAAAATACAACGTTGATTGCGAGAACTTTCCATAGTAGCTTTTTTTGATTTGAATTTTCTTCAAATTTGGTCTGATCTGTATGTTCAGTTGATAATTTGTCCTCACTTAAATTCAATTCGGCTAATGATTTCTCAATTTGGTCAGTTTGTCCACTGTGAAATACGGTTAATTTTCGGTTAGGAATATCAAAATCAAGATTTTTAACACTCGAAATTCCCTTCAATTTCATCCTGATTAGATTTTCCTCTGATGGACAATCCATTTTAGTTATTTCAAATACCGTTTTTTTCATCTAGGACTATGGTCGAACTATTTGCAACAAACAATCCAATCTATAAAACACATGATAATAGGTAATCTATTTCGTGTGCGTTCATTTTAAATCATATTTAAGTTATGGTTGTTAGTTGATGGTTTCTTTTTATTGTTACATTAGGATATGGTAAATTAAGAAAACCATTTTAATGGCTGAATTATTAACCGACTGCTTTTAACTTCAAGGTCCATTCAAACTTAAAAGTGGATACCACAACGCCATCCTCATTAACCCCAACAGACTTCATCCAAATGGTCTGCCCCTCCCCGGTCGCTATTGTTTTATCCAATGCATCCTTTATCAAGTGGCCATCCTCACAGGTAAAGGTAATTTTACCTGTAGCCTTTTTTGAAAAATTCGCCGAGTTATTGGCCACTAACATTGAAATGTTCTTACCACTTTCCTTGATTTGATCAATTACCATGGTTCCCGTACTGAACTCTGCAGCCATACCCTGCACTGCCCAAAACATCGACTTAAATGGATTCTGATTAAACCATTTATGCCTTACGGTCACTATGGTTTTTTGCCTATCGATATACTTTAAGCGAACCCCACACCACCATGCGGAAGGCAATTTGATAAAGGTGAACATGTTAAATTTTCGTGCGGAAGTGCCCATTTTTATTAGATTTTCCTTCAAAAATAGATAAAATAGTCGAACTAATAAATGTTAATTTTATGTTAATTATTAGTACTAGGTCTTGCATAGTACCTTCTTTTAGCTATATATTTGTATAAGAAAATAATAGGCCATGGAAGACACC
>JAHHKH010000148.1 GCA_018679695.1 Maribacter sp. | reverse complement strand
TACCGAATTTAGACGGCTAGGATTTAAATTTGAACGTAAAACATTATGCACTGTTGACCTTTCGAAAAGTCTATTGCCAGATGCAGAATCCTATAGTTTAGGCAAATTGGTTCGATCCTTAGGTATTCCCATGAGTGGGCGGCATAGGGCGAATGGTGATGCAATTGCAACCCTAAAACTATTTAAATTATTGCTCGCCAAGGATTTGCATAAAACGATTATCAAAGATGTAGTCCGTGAAGAGACCCATGGCGAACTATCACAAAGACAGTTGGATATTGTAGAGCAGATGCCCTCTGAAACCGGTTTGTATTATATGCATGATAAAAAAGGTGAAATTCTATTTCTGAGTAAAAGCACGAACATCAAAAAAAGGGTAAACCAGCACTTTACCAAAAATGGTGATAAAGCGAGGCAACTACAAAAAGAAACCAAGAAGATAACCTATGAAGAGACTGGTAGCGAGCTTGTAGCACTATTAAAGGAAAATGAGGAATTATCCCTAAATACCCCAAAATTTAATAACAACAATCGAAAAAAATATTTACATGTACTATATGTAAGTACCAATGATGATGGGTATCAATCGTTACAGATAACAGCAAAAAAGAAAGATCAAAATATCGTTACAACTTTCAATAGTTATCAATCTGCTAAAAACTTTCTTAATAGAATCACCGATGAATTTCAGCTGTGTGCTAAAATAAATGGGGTTTCCCAGGAAAAAACCAAATGCTCTAAAGTAGATGAGGGCAAATGTCTGGGGGCATGCTCAAAAAAAGAGTCTTCGACTAGTTACAATGCAAGAGTCTCTAAAGCCATTGAAAAATATAGTATCACTAGCAAGAACATACTCATTGTTGACAAAGGACGTGAAGTTGGGGAATATAGTGCCATCCTCATTAAAAATGGTATTTTTAAGGGAATTGGATTTTATGACCTGAACCATCAAATAAATAATATTCATATCTTAGAATCTATTATCACGCCAATGAATGGTAATACAGGGGCTACCCATATCATTGAATCGTACTTACGAAAAAAAAAGGTAAAAAAAATAATCGACTTAAATAATAGAGTTTGAGTGCAAACAAAAAACCGAGAGACTGGCGTTTAACGCTTCATGAGATTATATATGGGACACATACCCCTGCAGGTAAGATGTTCGATATTATACTGCTGGTGGTTATCCTATACAGTATTATAATCGTTATGCTTGAAAGTGTTCCGCGAATTGACAATAAGTTCCACGATTTTCTTAATATTTCTGAATGGGTCGTCACTATACTTTTCTCAATTGAATATGTTTTGAGACTTATTTGTATTAAAAGACCAAGCAGGTACATATTCAGTTTCTTTGGACTTATCGATCTGTTGTCAACCATACCTAAATACCTTTCTTTTTTCTTTGTTGGTTCCCAATATTTTACGGCATTTAGGGCATTGAGATTACTTCGCGTATTCAGGATTTTAAAATTGGTCCGCTTCATTGGGGAATCCAATAATTTAGTTCGTGCGTTAAGGGCTAGTAGAACCAAGATCTTCATATTTGTATTTTTTGTCCTTGTCGTTTCTGTCTTATTGGGTACGATCATGTATTTGGTCGAGGGGCCTGAACATGGTTTTAACAGTATTCCACACAGTGTTTATTGGACTATTGTTACATTAACAACTGTAGGCTATGGTGATATTTCACCTGAAACACCCTTAGGACAATTTATCGCTACTTTCATTATGATCATAGGGTATGGTATAATTGCCGTCCCCACGGGAATTGTATCAGCCGAATATGTGACTGCAAAAAAGCATGAAAATGATGAAGGGCGGTCCTGCGCAAATTGCGGTGCCGAGGTTTATCGTGCCGATGCTTTGTATTGCAGAAGATGTGGTTTTGATTTAAAGGAGGGGTAGTGGCTTTAAAAACCCTTATCGCTGTTGTTGGTCCTACCGCTATTGGTAAGACACGTTTGGCGATAAGGTTGGCAAAACATTACAATACCGAGATACTTTCTGCAGATTCCCGGCAGTTCTATAAAGAGATGCAACTTGGTACTGCGGTACCAAGTGCCGAGGAATTAGCGGCAGTACCCCACCACTGTATTCAACATAAAAGCATTTTTGACGCCTATTCGGTCGGTGATTTTGAAAAGGAAGCCATTGCACTTCTGAATAACTTGTTTAAAAAGCATGATTGTGTAATCATGGTAGGCGGTAGTGGCTTATACGTAGATGCTGTCATCAATGGTCTGGATGCATTTCCTAATGTAGATCCCGCTATTCGCGAAAGGTTGAATAAAATACTTCGTGACAAGGGTATTACTGAACTTCAAAGTCAATTAAAACCAATGGATGAAACGTATTTTAACCATATGGATATTCATAATCCGCGTAGATTGATACGTGCATTGGAAATTTGTATTGGTACTGGTAAGCCCTACTCTTCATTCCTGAATAAGAAAAAAACAAAACGATTGTTCCAGACGATTACTGTTGGTTTAACGGCCAACCGTGAGGTTATATACCATCACATAAACCAAAGAGTCGACAAAATGATCGAAGAGGGCCTTTTGGCGGAAGCCAAAAGCGTTTATCCCCATAAAGCTTTAAATGCTTTGCAAACAGTTGGTTACAATGAACTTTTCAACTATTTTGATGGTAAATGGGAATTGGATTTTGCCATTTCTGAAATAAAAAAGAATACACGACGGTTTGCTAAAAGACAATTGACCTGGTATAGAAAAAAAGATAATATCATATGGTTTAATCATGATGCTGAGTTTAATACTATTATACAAAAGATAGACAAAGAAAGAATTCGTACAGCTAATGAATAAGGACCATATATATATAATCATGGGGGTCTCCGGTAGTGGCAAGTCTACAGTTGGAAAGCTCCTGGCCACCAAATTGAATATCCCCTTTTTCGATGGCGATGATTATCATCCCAAAGCCAATGTACAGAAAATGGCAAATGGTTGTCCGCTCAATGACACGGACCGCAAGGGCTGGTTGCAAAAATTGAATGAACTGGCTATTGATCATAAAAATGAAGGGGCAGTTATAGCCTGTTCGGCCCTTAAGGAAAAATATAGGACTCAACTAAAACAAGGATTGATAAATCAAATGGTATTTGTATATCTGCATGGTACATTTGACCAGATCTATGCTAGACTTAAAGCAAGAAAAGACCACTATATGCCAGCAAAACTCTTAAAATCACAGTTCGATACCTTAGAGATCCCAAAAAATTCAATCCAAATTTCGATACTAAAATCCCCGGAAGATATAGTTTACCAAATAATGAAAATGACACAATAAAAAAGCCCCAACGAAATTGTTAGGGCAATTAATTTATTATAGATAGCTATTTTCTTACTCAGATTCTGTTTTTATGACCAATCTGAATCCTTCCCCATGTATATTCAAAATCTCAACCGTATCATCTCGCTTAAGATACTTGCGCAATTTGGCAATGTACACATCCATGCTTCTTGAAGTGAAATAATTGTCGTCTCGCCAAATCTTCGTCAAGGCTAATTCCCTTGGCATTAAATCATTCTCATGTAGTGCCAAAAGGCGTAATAATTCATTTTCCTTAGGTGAAAGCTTTATGGCCTCCTCATCTTTGTATTTTAAGAATCTCAGTTTTGAATTCAGGTGAAATCCGCCAATTTGAAATTCAAATTTCTTGCTATCCGCTAAGGTATTGGAAGCTTTTCTTTGAAGTATTGCTTTAAGCTTCATCAAGAGTACTTCAGAATCAAATGGCTTGTTCAAATAATCATCTGCACCCGCTTTATATCCTTTGAGCACATCTTCCTTCATCGTCTTTGCAGTGAGAAAAACGATTGGCACATTTTCGTTCTTTTCACGAATCTCACGGGCAAGGGTGAAGCCGTCTTTATAGGGCATCATAACATCCAAAATACAAACATCATAATTATCCTTTTTAAACTTTTCGAATCCCTCCATACCATTCTTGGCCAATGTCACATCAAAATTGTTCATTGACAAGTAGTCTTTTAAAACAATCCCAAAATTGGGATCATCTTCCACTAAAAGTATTTTCTTGTTAATTGTTTCCATAATTCATTAAATTAAAGGTAGTTTTATGTAGAAAGTGCTTCCTTTATCTTTTTCGCTTTCAGCATAAACCTCTCCTTGATGATCTTCTATTATTCTTTTTACGTAAGCAAGGCCTAATCCATGACCCTTTATATTATGTATATCCCCTGTATGTTCCCTATAAAATTTTTCAAATACCCTTTTTAATACCGCTTTACTCATTCCCGCACCTTGATCCCTTATTTCTATGATGATATTATTCTTAACCTCTTCGGTGTAAATATCAATTTTAGGACCTTCCGGGGAATATTTAATGGCATTGTCCAAAATATTCACAATGACGTTGGTAAAGTGCATCTCGTTGGCCAATACGTCTTTTCTACCAGCTTTTAAATGCGTTTCTATATAACCACCGCGATCGTCAACGATTAATTCAACATGGGCTAAGGCATCCTGTATTATGTCGTGTACATCAACCCTGTCCTTACTAATGTCCAATTGGTTTTTCTCCAATTTGGAAATACGTAAAACATTCTCAACTTGGGCATGCATACGCTTATTCTCATCCCGTATCATTTTTAGGTAACGCATTACCCTTTCCTTATCGTCGATTACCTGGGGATTTTTAATAGCCTCCACCGCCAAATTAATAGTAGCTATCGGTGTTTTGAATTCATGGGTCATATTATTGATAAAATCAGATTTGATCTCAGAAATCTGTTTTTGCTTTATCAATTGATAAATAGCACTTGAATAGGCCACGATAATCACAAGTGTGAAAAGGACCGATAATGTCGCCATTCCTAAAATTGAGCGAATCAAAAACCTTTTCTTTTTAGGAAAAGTAATCATCAATGCATAATTCGAATTGCCTTCTGCGTCTTTAAATATTGCTGATTTATAGGGTGCTGACTTACGAAAACTGTATTTTCTTGATTTTACGGTAGTTGGCAATCCCTTGCTTGCTATTCCATATTCATAGTCGGTATTGATATTACGATTGTTCAACTCACGTTCCAACAATAGTTCAATTTCCTGCTTTGATACCCTATTGTGTATTGGTACACGTTTTGCAAATTCACTGAAAACATCTTCAAATGCCGATATTTCCATTGAGGATAATCCCCCTATCTTTTCAATTTTTTCAATAGGCGTAAATCTACTCTGACGACCATCAAACCCCAAATCTTCCTTATAGGTTGCCTTAAAACGCTTGCTAGTATAATTTTTTACGGTCGTGGAGTCATCACCATTACCGCTGTCAAAGAACGTAGATGCGATATTATATTCCTCCTCCAAAATACCATGGGAATAAAAGTGTATTTCATCAGAGCTAATATCTTGATCAATAAAAAAGAAGTTCTTAATGTTTGAGCCCGTTAACTCCCCTACGCTATCCTTGACATTAACATATCTATCAAAGTAGTCATTTCGTTCTCTTCGGGTTATTTTATCGGTAACCCTATCGAGTACCTCAGAGACACTATTCGAAAATTGTTCTTCTTTATCCTCGACAGACTTCTTGATCCAATAACCTTGTACAAAGATTATCCCAATTAGTGAGAGGCTCATAAGAATGACCAAAAGAACAAACAACCTCTTATTCATCTACTCGTAAAATTAAAGATTTAACAACTAGCATTTTGTACGTTTAACCTAACCTTAACAAAAATGTTAAAATGGCTTAACCCCTGCTATAACCAAGGAGAAGCTTATGGACTTCATTTACTCTTAAGGTGGTATCCTCCAATTCAAGATTATGGATCACAAAGTCCGATAGTTGAATCTTTCTGGTGTCCTGCCATTGGTTTGCAATACGGGCCAATATTTCTGATTTAGGAATGCCATCCCTTTCCATGACTCTTTTTATTCGTAATTTCTCCGGTGCAGTTACCAATATGACTTTATCATAGAATTGTTGAAGGTCGTTTTCGAATATTATTGCCGCCTCTTGGATAACGTAGGGAGCTTGCTGTTTGTTTACCCAGGCCATGAAGTTTCGCCGAACTGCTGGATGAACAATGGCATTCATTTGATCTAATAGCGTTTTATCCTTAAAAATCTTGCTGGCAATATATGTTTTGTTCAATTCCTTACCATCATAGGCCTCATCTCCTAAAAGACCTTTAATTGATTTTCTGATTTTCTTAGAGGATTTCATTAACTTCCTGGCTTTCTTATCGGAATTGTAAACGGGAACTCCAAGTTCTTTGAACATTTTGGCAACCGTGCTTTTACCACTCCCTATACCTCCTGTTAAGCCAACGATAATCATTGTCGTTTTAAAATATATTCGACCTGGGTCTCATTCAACTTGGCACTATGCAAATTTTGGGGCATCTTAAGTAACTCCAAAGTGATGATTTTAGAGGTGTTATCGTTTATGGTATGGTAATCTGCGACCACTTCAAAAGCGGTACTATCAAGGTTTTTCAAATTATCCAATTTTGCTTTGCAAAGTACTGAGACCACATCGGGAAATGTTCTTATCTCATAACCTTCGGGCAGATTGATCACTTTGACAGGAACTTTGACCAACTTTTCAGAAAATCGAGCCACTTTCCCTGAAATATATACGGCATTATTCGAGTAGGTGGTATTTATCAGTTCAGGATTCTTGAACAATTCGACCTTATGGGTGAAATTCGTTGTCTCCTCAATGAAATCTATCTTTAGTGTACTTACACTATTTATGGTATCGATGCTGGTTTTAGGTCCCCTGATGGTAATCATGCTAGGTTCGATCTTCAAGGGGCCGTCCAAAATATAATTCGGTGAAAATGTAATGTTCACTTTTGAATTAACAGGCACTTTTTTAGATCCTACTTTCGTGAAGTCAAAGAATAAGGTATCCCTATCAATTTCCAGAAGGGTCATTGATCGCAGTTGCTTATCTATTTGCTTGCGATAAACACTTTGCGGAATATAGTGTTTACCATCCTTAAGACTTGCAGAGGATAAATCGATCTTTATTTCCTTATTCTTCACATTAAACCTTAAAAACTGAAAACCGCTTGCCTGGACCTTTACATCTACCTCTTCTTTGGAAGCATGGTCGAGCAATAGACTATCTGGAACATTTATATATTTCAAATCGAAGGTGGCATTGCTAATATATGATTCCGAAAGATTATTAATAAACCATATCAAACCAGAGCACAATAAGAACATCAAAAACATTTTTGCCTTTCTTCTCTTTAATAAATTCTTGATTTTGACGATCACGTTATGATAATTCTAATTGAAAAATAACTTTGGGAACAGTTCCATGGGTTTCTTATTGCTAAAATTAATCCAAAAGGTTGATTTTAGGAAACCGAGACCGTATCCAATGAACTGTATGCTAACCGCAATTATTGAAAGGGCCGCTACTACTAAACTATTGTTTTTTACCCATGAATCGATGAATATGACTATGAAATAAAACGCATACAAGACCATAGGTACGGTTATATTGAAAACCAATAAAAGTATTGACACTATAAAACCAAGACAAAATAAGGTCGGAAACCAGTAGGTAATCTTTGCAGTTCCAGGATGCCATTTGTTTAAAATGGGTCTTACCATCCCAAATTTATTGACTTGGCTGTAAAACTTGTTCCAATCTATTCGACGCTTATGATACACGAAAGCTTCGGGAATCAATTTGGTTTTATAACCCTTGTTCCAAATGCGAATGGTTAAATCCGGGTCTTCACCAGGGTGAATATTGCCAAAACCACCAACATCCTCAAACGCTTTCTTGGAAATCCCCATATTAAAACTCCTGGGTTGAAACTTATCGACCGATGATTTCTGCCCACGAATGCCCCCTGTTGAAAATATAGAGGTCATCGCATAATTTATCGCTTTTTGTACATTACTAAAAGATTCATGGGCTGCATCGGGACCGCCAAAACAATGAACAAAATCCTGGTCAAGGGAATCTACTACTGAGGTCAAATAGTGCGAGGGCAATATACAATCAGAATCCAGGACTATGAAGTAATTGCCCCTCGCCCGTTCCATTCCATAATTTCGGGAATCTCCCGGACCAGAGTTTTCTTTTTCCAGATAGGTGATATTCAATTTATTCCGGAAAGAATCAACAATCTCCTTAGCGGGGATTGAAGACCCATCCTCAACAATTACAACTTCAAAAGGCTTCCCATATTTTTGTAGTGATAGACTTTCAAGTAGCTCCGCTATTTCATTCGGCCTATTATAAACGGGAATTATAAATGAAATATCTTTTGTTATCATTAGTCAAACAAAAGTAATTAAACCATATTATATTCAAGTAACTTCTTCCAAAACCTCCTCAGCTTGCAAGACTTTGTATAATTCCAGCTCAGAAATCTCGAAGTTATCGATAAAACTGTAACTCTCGGAATTTTCTGCTCTTGCGATATTGACAAACAGTCTTGCTGATTTTGAGAAGGTTTCATTTTTTTGGCTATTCAAAACCAAAAGGTAACCCATAATTATATTCCCTGCCATTTCAACTAGACGTCTTGAATGGAAATCCAAAACTTCAGTATTACCTAATTCCATAACCCTATTGCTAATTGACTCAAAGGCTTCTGTCATTTTGTGAAGTTTAGTTCTAATTTCACAGTTTTTGTCTAAAACCTGGGTGTCATAAAATTTTATCTGGTCCATAAAGACTCCGGTTGTAACACCTTTTATTGCAGCCACCGCCTGTAATTGGGAAGTTCCTTCATATATTGACGTTATTCTTGCATCTCTGTAAATACGTTCAATCGGGAAATCTTTCATAAATCCTGTTCCTCCATGAATTTGAAGGGAATCATAAGCCATTTTATTACAAGCTTCACTAGCCGTAAGTTTTATTAATGGAGTGAATACATTTGAAAGTTTCATATAGTGTTTCATTTCCATGCGCTCTTCTTTCTCTAAACGTCTTTCTTTCATAGCTTCTTCATAAGCCTTTGTTAGGTCTACAAACAAAGTCGTTTCATATAATAACGAACGCAGAGCGTCGATCTTCACCTTCATATTTGTAATCATTTCATAAACGGCAGGAAAGTTTAATATCACTTTTCCAAATTGCGCTCTATCCGCTGCATATTTTAAGGCTTCCCTATAAGCAGCATCGGCAATACCAACTGATTGGGCACCAACACCAAGTCGTGCGGAGTTCATCAAAGCCATAACATATTTTATCAACCCAAAGCGTTCCTTGCCTACTAATTCCGCAGGTGCATCCTTAAATACCAATTCAC
>JAHHKH010000093.1 GCA_018679695.1 Maribacter sp. | reverse complement strand
AGTGCCCTGGTCTATCGGTATAGGATTCCAATAACCAAGCGCCTCGTGATCCCAAGGCTCCATCGCAGTTTAATTTCACAGAGCGGATGGTTACTAAATTATCAGGGTCTACCATTGGGCCTTTTTCATACCATTCATTAAGCAAGTCCTTATCCCATCCCGTAAGCATTCCATACAGCCGGATTTTCATTTTATCAGCCGCTTTCATTTCTTCATACAGGGCAATGGTCTCCCTGCCTATGCCGGCATCATGAAAGCCGGTAATACCATTTCTGTGGCAGGCCGCAATAGCCAATTCAAAAGCCTTGACATCTTTCTTGGGCGTACTCTCAGGGATGTGCTTTGTAATTAAACTTTGGGCCCGTTCGTTGAAAATACCAGTGGGTCTACCAATGTCATCTCGTACTATTTCGCCGCCTTTTACCTCGAATTTGTCAATTCCTTCCTTGGATAATACGGTTATGCCTGCTAGTTCCATGGCCTTGGCATTGGCGAAGCCCGCATGACCACTGGCATGATACAAGTAAACAGGATTATTTGGGGATACCGCACTAAGCATATCGTGTGTCTGAAAACCCTTCACAGTTTCGGCTGGCATTTCATCCCATTTACTTTGATGCCACCCTCGACCGATAATCCATTCTCCCGGGGCTACCGTGCTGACTTTCTCGGCTACGGCATCCACGATTTCTTGATAGCTGGTGGTGTTCATCAGGTCCAGGTTCAATTCATTATAACCCAATCCCAGAAAATGACCATGCCCTTCTATTAAACCGGGGGTCATGGTTTTGCCTTCCAGATTTATCAGTTGTGTTTGATTGTTTTTGTATTGCTCAGCTTCAGCAAGACTGCCGGCAAAAAGAATGATACTATTTTTCGTAGCCACGGCTTCAACCATCTTCCGGGTTGAATCTACAGTATAAATTGGACCACCATAAATAAGTAAGGTGGCGGATTCATTTTTTGGACTCTGACACGCTGTTATAAAAATGAAGAACAGAGCTACGCCATAGTAAAGAAAATTTTGTAATCGCATGGATGTTGGTTTTTAGAAAGCATAATTTACAATTTTATGAAGCAACTTAAAGCAATGTTTTGACCAAATTCTATTTATAAGTAGCAATAAGGTGTTAAGCTCATTATGTTTGGGGTATATCAGGTTTACAACTTCGTGTGAATCACTGAGGCTATTCAATATCGTAGTTGGGACAGGGAAGGATGGTTGGTGTGAATTTCACTACATATATATATCGATGACCTAGTGATGCTCTTCCTTTTAAGAGATTTACTTATATTTAATCGTTATGAAATACAACTTGGGCGCATTGCTTTCTATCCTAGTGGCTTTCCAATTCTTGTTCTTGGCGCTCTACCTATTTACACATAAAAAGGGAATTAAAAGAAACAATAGATTACTGGCTTTGCTGTTTTTTTTGTTCGCTATTAATCTGTTGGATTTTGCAGCCCGCGTTAGCGGGCTCATATTCCCCAATCCAATGTTTCATCTGTTGGATGATGCTTTTTTTTTATTGTATGGCCCTATTCTGTATTTCTATTGTAGGGCCGTGGTATTCCACGACTTTGCATTCAAAAAGGGAGATGTGTGGATATTAGTGCCTTATGCCTTGTTCGCATGCTTTGTACTATTTCTAATTGTTACCTTGGACGAGAAGTCTGGGCCGGAAATGGCGTTGAAAGTTACTACGGCGGATTTTCCTGCTTGGGTTTATATCATTAGTCTGTTTACATATCTTCATATACTATACTATTTGTGGTTATCCTGGCGCACAATCAAAGCCTATCATACAGTAATAAAAGAGAAGTATTCCACTATAGATGGGATTAAATTGGACTGGCTCAATTTCATGCTACGGGCCTTTACCGTAATCACGGTTGTTGCAATGATCCATAACCTGACACCCATTTTCAGCAATAGGATATTCCTGTATATTTCGGTCACGGTATTACTTCTAGTAACTTTCTACTTCATTAATCTGATATTGGTAAAAGCACTAAATCAACCTGCTATATTTTCCGGTATTGCTACAAAAGAAACTGAAAAATATGCATTGTCGAATCTTAGCCAGGCCGATATTGATAACTATAAGAATAAGCTAACCAATTTGATGCTTACAGATCAACTATACCTGAATCCAGAATTGAATAGTAAAGATCTAGCTACGGAATTGGGCGTAAGTGTAAAAACGCTCTCCCAGGTAATAAATCAGGGATTCGATCAAAACTTCTATGATTTCATAAATACCTTTCGTTGTGAAGAGGTAAAAGCAATTCTACAAGGCCCTGATAAGAAAATGACCATAATTGAAGCTATGTTTCAGGCCGGATTTAATTCCAAATCTTCCTTCAACAAGGAGTTTAAAAAACTAACCGGACAAACCCCGTCCGAGTTTAAAAAAAGTCTTTCCCAAACCTAGTTAAGCCTAAATTTTGAGATAACCGTCACAATTATTTGGTCCGTTTCCCTGAAAACGGTCGATTTCCATTGCTCGTTATAATAGCTTTGAATCTCACTTAAAATGCAAAAGGTATGGATACTAAAATGGAAAATGTGCACTATGACCACAAGAATTGGATATATCGCATTGGCGAACTGCTGTTGGTATTTCTACCGGCGTTCTTGTTCATTAAATTGACGAGCCCATGGGTAGGCGAAGACCTTATTCGCGGCAATGGTGTTGTTTGGATTGCCAATCTCCTTATGTTAGCTATGATCTGGACGAGTCTGAAACTACGCGGACAGTCTTGGAAAGAATTTGGACTGACCTTCAATCGGCTTAGTTTAAGGCAGGGTCTCCGCTTCTTCGGACAATCTTTGGTCGTATTTGCATTTGGTATAAGTTGTTTTATTATTGGCGCTGTTATCATGGCCAATATTACAGGGATTCCCGAAAGCGCGGATTTCAGCAAGTATGATTTTTTAAAAGATAATCTCGGTGGGCTATTATTGTCACTTTTGGGAGTTTACTTCATTTCTTCCTTTGCCGAGGAGGTAATTTACCGCGCATTTTTAATCAATCGTATCGTGGAAATTGTGCAATCCTTAAAATATAGCAAGGTAATAGCGGTGATTTTAAGTTCGATTTTCTTCGGATTAATTCATTATGAATGGGGTGCCATGGGGATGGTCCAAACCGGCTTTATGGGATTGGCTATGGGAATTAGTTATTTTGTACTAAAGAAAAGACTTTGGGTCCTGATTACTGCCCATATCTATATGGATACGCTGCTATTCGTTCAGATATATCTTGCCAGCAATTAAATACGACAATTCGAACCTTTTGGATCAGGTTTATGCTAGAATTGTGAATATTACCAAAGATGGTGATGCCAATCAGAGGAACGTGCCGTGGGCAATGGGAATGGTTCACTTAATAGAAAGGTTGATCCAGTTAAATAAAAACCACTATCGAAGATCAAAGTGGTTACGCGGTCTCAATTTTATTCACAGCATCCAAATTCAATTCCTTAATGCTGATTTCACGCATTTCAACCTTTCTGATCTTCCCGGTCACCGTCATTGGAAAATGTTCTGTGAATTTAAAATGCTTCGGCACTTTAAAATGTGCGATTTTACCTTTACAGAACTCTGCAAACTCCTCAGCTGTTGCCGATTCACCTTCCTTTAATTTTATCCAGGCCATCACAACCTCTCCATATTTTGCATCGGGAACGCCTATAACCTTTACATCACTTACTTTGGGATGGGTGTATAAAAATTCCTCGATTTCCTTCGGATAAATATTTTCACCCCCCCTGATAATCATGTCTTTAATGCGCCCCACTATATTTATGTACCCTTCCTCATCCATTGTGGCCAGATCCTCTGTATGGATCCATCGGGCAGGATCAATGGCAGCCTTGGTTTGTTCCTCGTTTTCCCAATAGCCCAGCATTACACTGTATCCTCTTGTGCATAATTCCCCTGTAGTCCCAAGTGGCACTATCAATCCCGTATCGGGGTCAATTATTTTTATTTCTAAATGGGGATGTGCAAACCCCACAGTACTTATTTGTTTTTCAAGGGGTGTTCCCATTTT
>JAHHKH010000090.1 GCA_018679695.1 Maribacter sp. | reverse complement strand
ATTCCTATGCGCTGCCAAAGGTGTTTCGGTAGGCATCGAATTCTCTAAACGCTTAGGTAGGGGTCTTTTCGGTGGTGAAGGATTTATTATGCAAAAGTTGGAAGGTGATGGAATGGCCTTTGTACATGCAGGGGGAACCTTGGCCAAAAAAGTACTTGGTCCAGGGGAGGTTCTGAAAGTAGATACCGGCTGTATTGTGGGCTTTACCAAGGATGTTGATTACGATATAGAATTCGTTGGCGGAATAAAGAATACCGTTTTTGGAGGCGAAGGTTTGTTTTTCGCGACCTTAAGAGGTCCCGGAACTGTTTATATACAGTCCTTACCTTTTAGTAGATTGGCCGGTAGGGTATTGGCATCAATACCAAGAGGTGGTAAGGACAAGGGCGAAGGTAGTATCCTCGGTACCTTGGGTGATATTGTTGGAGGTGATAATCGATTTTAAAGCCACGTTAATTTTAGAAAAATCCTATAACCGGGAACTCATCGACAATAAATAACATGAATGAATTTTAGTAACATGATCCATTTCCTAAATGAATTGAATAGGAACAACTCCAAGGAATGGATGGATAAAAATCGAAAATGGTATAAAGAAATCCGAGATGGTTATATTGCTTGGCTAGATGAATTGAACAATTCTCTAGCCGATATTGATGAGGAATATTACCCCACACTTGGTAGAAAGGGTATAAACCGTATCAATAATAATTTGATGTTTCACCCAAACAAGCCTATTTACAAAGACCATTTTGGGGCTGGTTTGGACAAAAGACCGAATACTGGTGATTTCTATATTGAAATAGGAATCGAAAAATCAATGTTGGCAGGTGGGTTTTGGCGACCCGGGGCAAAGACTCTGCGTAGTATTCGCGATGCAATCGATTATGATGGAGAGGAATTAAAAAAAATCATCAATAAAAAATCTTTCCGGAAAACTTTTGGCAAGTTGGTGGAGGATGAAAGGTTGAAGACAGCCCCAAAAGGATATTCTTATGACCATCAACATATCGATTTGCTCAGAAATAAGACCTTTGCTGTGATACATTCTTTTGATAATGAAGAGATTTTTAAAGGGGATTTTAATGACAAAGTTCTCCGGGTTTATAAAGAAATGTTACCCTTTAGGCGGTATTTAAACGAGGCGGTTACAGTTTAAAATCGAATAGTATTAGCGTATTTTTATTTAAATTTCATTTTGAATATGACGATTCATAAGAATTAATTCTTTAAGGCCTTTTCAATGGGTTCAGGATCGAATAATCCTCTCTTCATTTTTAATCTTACCCAGAGTCCAGCATAAATAGTAGCAATCAATGTAATTAAACCCGCATTCATATATACCTGAAGCGTCATTTCGGGGGATGGCGAATTATTTACGACCATATATACCATACCAAGAATACCTAGTATTTGAGGTATTGGATACCATGGTGATTTAAAGGGCCTAGGATAATTCGGGTACTTTTTGCGCAATACAAGTAGATTCACATGTGAGACAATATATGCCACAAGCCAGACCGTTGCCGCTGAGATCATTAGTGTTAAAATGATATCCTGTTTACCGCTAAGGATTATCATAGGAATCATTATTAGCGAGGACACAAAGATTATCCCAAACCAAGGCGTTTTGGTTCGTGAATGTACTTTCATAAAAAGAGGTGGTAATTGATTGTTGTGGGCCATTCCAAACAACATACGTGGGATTGTCGCCAACACGGTATTCATGGTACTACAAGTAGCTGTTATTGCCAGTACCGCTATCACCATTTTTCCTGCCTCACCAAAAAGTGCATCTAGTAACAGATAATGTGGGATATCCGATCCTGCAAGTTCTTCCCCAGGTACTACCATATAGCCAGCCAAGGCTATAAAAGTATAAATTAGTAATAGCACCACAGCTGCCATAAGCATGGATAAGGGAATATTTCGATTTGGGTTCTTAGTCTCTTCTATCATGGGGCAAACGAACTCAAGTGCCATAAATGACCAGAGTGCCAACATAGTCAACGACAATACACTGTC
>JAHHKH010000074.1 GCA_018679695.1 Maribacter sp. | reverse complement strand
GCCATATCATAAAGACCAAGATCATTTGGCTTATAAGACATTACTTCAGCGGTAATATCGGCACCATCATCAGACCAACCTGCTATTCCGCCATAATCACCTTTTCCCTGTTTAAAGTTGGCTAATTGATCACCTCTACCAACACGTTGTCCGCTTCTAGTGTAGTCGCCTTCCCAAGGATATTTTTTTCTACCTCTATAGTTATTGTATTCCCTAGACCCAACTTGCGCAGCAGCAGCATATTCCCATTCTGTTTCGGTAGGCAATCTATATTCTGGCATTATTACGCCGCTACTTCTTTTGGCATAAGTGTTAACACTGTCTTTTTTCATCTTCCCTTGTAGGGAATCTATTTGACCATTATAAACCGACTCCGGTCTATTCAAATAAGCCTCAGTACTGAAAGTACCTGATACTTCACCGGTAGCCGCTTGGTATTTGGCATCTTTGGCAAGATAACCTTCCCTTTCCAACATGACCTCGTTCACACGATCCGTTCTCCACTCAGCAAATTGTGTGGCTTGAATCCAGTTAACACCAACAACAGGATATTCTGCATAAGCAGGGTGTCTTAAATAATTATTGGTCATTGTCTCATTAAATCCTAAACGGTTTCTCCATACCAAGGTATCGGGCAAGGCACCTTTGTAAATGTTTGCATATTTTGGATTTTCTGGAGGGTATACGCTCTTTAGATAATCCAAATACTCTAAGTACATTACATTGGTTACTTCGGTTTCATCCATATAAAAGGACTGTACATGTTGTGAGGTCGGAGTATTGTTCCAATCGTGCATGACATCATCTTGCACTTTACCCTTGGTGAAAGTTCCTCCTTCCACAAAAACAAGACCTGGGGCAGTTTCCTGCTCCTTAAAGTCTGTATTGTATTGGAAACCACCTTCCTTGGCATTTATTTTCCAACCTGTAGCTCTTGATACATTTTTTGAGGATGAAGATTTTTTGCTACAACTGGTAACTGATAAACCTCCTGCTATTACTGCACAAGAAAGTACAATTTTGATAAACTGTTTTTTCATAATTAGGACTTGAGTTCAAATATTTCAACTACTCCAAAAGTAGTTCGGTATTCTTGATTTGATTTAATTTGGTATCACTTTCGGCTTATAAAACGATGATTTGGCCATAATATTTTGTTCCTAAAAAAATATTTCCAAATCCACCATTTTAAATAGGACAGAAAGACTTTAATACACAAAATATAACGGTGTAATTGGCAATATAGTATGAATGCCATTTTTTCTTTGTAAACAATGCTCTTCTAACTTTTTTAGGAAGGGAATTTTTTTCTCTCAATTTGCTTTTATAAATATGCATTGAACCCTTGTTCACAATCTTGCCGTAGTAGAATTGAAAAATTTTCGATGAACGGTACAAGATATTTTTAAAAAGCCCGTTAACATGTACAATACGCCTTGATCGTATTTAAGAACACCAAGCAATTATAATCAAATGAAAATAAGCCCAGAACTTATGAAAAAATTATCGTTACTTATAGTATTGACATTTGCTCTAAAATTATCGGCCCAGGAGGATAGGGTAATAACCACAGCTGTTCCATTCTTGACCATAGCGGCAGATGCTAGATCAGCAGGGATGGGCGATATGGGTGTAGCCACTTCCACCGATGCTTTTTCACAGCAATGGAATCCGGCCAAGTTCGCCTTTGCAGAGCGAAAAATGGGCATAGGTGTTAGTTATACCCCTTATCTAGAAAGTATTATCACCGACATATCTCTTTTAAATGCAAGTTTTTATAATAAATTGGATGACCAAAGTGCATTCGCGATTGGTTTGCGTTACTTTACCCTGGGGGAAATTGAGTTGAGACAATTTGCCAATGATCCCGGCACCTTGGCAAAACCAAATGAATTCGCATTGGACGGTTCTTATTCCTTAAAATTAAGTCCCTCCTTTTCAATGGCCGTTGGTGGTAGATATATTAGATCTAATCTGAAATTACCACAAAATGGCACTGAAGATTCTCAAGCTGCCAGTTCGTTCGCTGTTGATGTGGCAGGTTATTATCGTTCAAAGGAAATAGCTTATGATAAGTTTAGTGGTAGGTGGAGAGCTGGTTTTAATCTTTCCAATCTTGGAGGTAAAATAGTATATGACGAAGGAGGTCAAGAAAACTTTTTACCGGCTAATTTAGGTTTTGGAGCTGGTTTCGATTTTATTTTAGATCAGGATAATGTAATTGGATTAACGGCGGAGTTCAATAAACTACTTGTTCCTACTCCTAAAGATTTTGATGAAGATGGTGATATTGATTCGGATGATAATGATGAGTACCAACAAATAGGTTTCTTTAATGGTATCTTCAATTCTTTTGGTGATGCCCCTGATGGTTTTGGTGAAGAGTTAAAAGAGTTTACCTGGGCATTAGGTGCTGAATATACATACCAAGATGCATTTATGGTACGTACAGGTTATTTCAATGAAAGTGAGGATAAAGGGTCAAGAAAGTTCTTTACCATGGGTGCAGGATTTAAATTTAAATCTGCCCAGATTGACCTTTCTTATTTGTTCTCTACCTCACAGGTAAAAAATCCTTTGGAAAACGCCTTGCGCTTTTCCCTTACCTTTAGTCTAGGTGAGGAGTTTATAAATGATTAATTCAAATAAAAAATTCAATAGCGAAACCTGCCCATTGGGTAGGTTTTGTTATTTTTAGCCTACCACTCGCTCTACTATTTATATGAAAAAGCAAACAATTTCATTTGAACTCACCGTTTTTGATTCCATTGAGGAATTGAATGGAAAAGACATGGACTTAATGCAACGGGCCCTCGAAACTAGAGAAGATGCTTATGCACCCTACTCCAATTTTATGGTCGGTGCTGCGGTCCTTTTGGATAATGGGGCAATTGTTATCGGTAATAATCAAGAAAATGCCTCCTATCCTTCCGGGTTGTGTGCGGAACGTGTTGCTGTTTTCCAGGCTAGTGCCAAATATCCAGGGGTTGGGATAAAGTCAATTGCCATAACAGCGAGGTCAACCATGCATGTAGTTCAAAAGCCGGCAGCTCCTTGTGGTAACTGCAGACAAGCAATCTCTGAATATGAGTATAAACAAAAAAGCCCAATTGAACTGCTATTGATGGGAGAGGAGGGGAAGGTATTAAAATGTAATTCCTTGGCAGACATACTTCCACTTGGTTTCAACAAATCATATCTATAAAGCTAATCCTGAATTCAATTTCGTTGGAATTGATAATAAAACCAAGGGTTTTGTTGGTTTGTTGAAATATATGGTTTTCGTACCAAGCTTTTTTGTTTATTTTTTTACCGATTGATTAATATGTGTATTTTTGTTTTTCTGTTTTCCGGATATTTTATACTGTGTTTAATGAGGTGGAAAACTTTAATTCAAAATTAAAAACAGATTAATGGAAAAAATCACCAAAGAAACTTATCTGAAGTGGTACGAGGATATGCTGTTCTGGAGAAAGTTCGAAGATAAATTGGCAGCGGTTTATATTCAACAAAAGGTTAGGGGATTCCTTCATTTGTACAATGGCCAAGAAGCTGTTTTGGCGGGTGCTTTGCATGCTATGGACTTGACAAAAGATAGGATGATAACGGCTTATAGGAACCATGTTCAGCCTATAGGAATGGGTGTTGATCCCAGAAAAGTGATGGCCGAACTTTATGGCAAAGTGACAGGGACATCAAAGGGAATGGGTGGTTCTATGCACATTTTTTCCAAAGAACACCGTTTTTATGGCGGACACGGTATTGTTGGTGGGCAAATTCCCTTGGGTGCCGGTTTGGCATTTGCCGATAAATATTTTAAACGCGATGCAGTGACACTTTGTTATATGGGTGATGGTGCCGTTAGGCAAGGATCACTTCATGAAAGTTTCAACTTGGCCATGCTTTGGCAGTTACCAGTTGTCTTTATATGTGAGAACAATGGTTATGCCATGGGAACTTCCGTGGCAAGAACATCCCATTCCACGGAAATTTGGAAACTAGGTTTGGGGTATGAAATGCCTTGTGGTCCGGTTGATGGTATGGATCCCGTTACAGTTGCCAAAGAAATGAGTAAGGCCATTGAACGGGCAAGAAGTGGTGGCGGACCAACTTTCCTGGAAATGAAAACCTATCGTTATAGAGGACACTCAATGTCTGATGCACAACATTATAGAACCAAGGATGAGGTAGAGGAGTATAAAAAAATCGATCCTATTTCACAGGTGCTCGAAGTGATACGCGAAAAAAAGTATGCTTCTGAGGATCAAATTAAGGAAATAGATAAAAAGGTTAAGGAATCGGTTTCGGAATGCCAGAAATTTGCTGAGGATTCTGATTATCCTCCGGTTAACCAATTATATGATGTAGTCTATGACCAAGAAGACTACCCATTTGTAGAACATAAATAACACATAAATGGCAGAAGTGATTAATATGCCCCGATTGAGCGATACCATGGAAGAAGGTACCGTTGCTAAATGGCTCAAACAAGTTGGGGATAAGGTTGAAGAAGGGGATATTCTGGCAGAAATCGAAACCGATAAGGCGACGATGGAATTTGAATCGTTCCATGAAGGTACGCTACTTCATATTGGTATTGCTGAAGGTGATGGTGCACCAGTCGATACGCTATTAGCCATTATTGGGGAAGAAGGTGAGGATATTTCAGCCTTGCTTAATGGTTCTGCTCCAACTGGCGCAAAAGAACCAATGGAAGAACCCAAAGAAGAAGTTCCTGTTGTAGATTCTTCCGATAGTACTGCAGAC
>JAHHKH010000065.1 GCA_018679695.1 Maribacter sp. | reverse complement strand
GCATTATGTGAATATTCCCCCAGGAAAGACGTATGGTGATGTTGAACCAAGTAAATATGGCGATTTGGTGGTTGGAATACAAAAATGCTTGGCAATGGTAAAAAATGAAGGGAACACCAAGGCCGACAGGGTGTTTTATCTTAAGATGTTGGTGCATTTGATAGGGGACCTTCACCAACCCATGCATGTGGGAAGGTTGGAAGACAAAGGGGGTAACGATCTTCAAGTACAATGGTTCGGTAATGGAAGCAATCTTCATAAAGTCTGGGATGCCAATATGATCAATGATCACGGTATGAGTTATACCGAATTGGCGACTTCCTTACCCGATTTGGACAGAAAAGGGAAAGAAGCCATTCAGGAAGGTACTATTCTTGATTGGGTAGAGGAATCACAGGATATAGCCAATAAACTGTACGACTCGGTTGAAATTGGTGAAAAGCTTGCCTACAGCTACAGTTATACGTGGTGGGGTACCGTTGAAAGCCAACTTCAAAAAGGTGGATTGCGGCTTGCCAAGGTGCTCAACCAGATCTTTAAGTAAAATCGAAAGTCCATATTCCCCTAGGAATAGTCCTATTTATAAGCGGTTTTCTTCATTTTAACCTAAAAATGGGAATATTATCGAAAACTAATACCTTGGCATAAGATCTGAAGTTATAGTATTGAAGTTATGCATGAGGACATTAGTGCAGCAACCCAATCGCTAAAGGCAGTGCTTAACTTGGTACAAGGGTGTAAAAAAAATCGGTTGTGGGCCGATTTTTTTTATTTCAGAATTCTAAAAGTCAAATTAATACGCTCGCCTATAGTTTTTGATGTCTTTGGTACTTGATGATGCCAAAAGTGCTGGGTTTCTTCCTTCATTAGCAAAAGGCTTCCATGTTCCAGCATAATTTTATGCCTTAGTGCCTTATCTTTTTTGTGACGTAAATTAAATGGTCGTTCCTGACCAAGGCTTATCGAGGCGATAATGGGGTTTTGCCCCAATTCCTTTTCATCATCTGCATGCCAACCATTGCTGTCTTTCCCATCTCTGTAGCGGTTTAATAGACAGGCATTGAAATCAACAGCTATAACTTCCACTAATTTCTTTTTGATCTCCATTAATTCCATTGTAAAGGGTCTGGGTCTCATAACAATGTTGGAATAGGAATATGTTTTGTTCACCGTACCATACAATGCAGTAAGTCTTGGTTGTTGGTACACTTTGCCAAACACCTTGATATCATCTTGTTGCCATGGAATTGTACTTCGAAAATGATTGAAATAAACATTGGCTTTAGGAATATCGATAAAGTTGGGATAATAGCTAATATCGCTATCAATCAGGTCAAGCTGTAGTTTATCCAGGGCCATTATTTTAAAATGGTTGTTAATTGTTTTCGATACGTTGAAGGATTTTGACCCGTAAAAGCTTTAAATGACTTGTTAAAGTGGGAAAAATTATTGAATCCACACTCAAAGCATACTTCGGTAATGCTCAATGGTTGTTCCGCCAATAATTTGGAAGCGTGCACGAGACGATATTCATTTATAAATTGCACGAACGTCTTATTGGTTATTTTTTTGAAATAGCGACAAAAGGAGGGTACGGTCATGCTCACCATGTCGGAAATTTCCAATAATGTGATTTCTTCCCTAAAATGGTTCTTAACATAGTTAAATACAATGTTAATGCGATCATTATCTTTTGTATCGGCTTCAAGAGAATAACCATGGGCATTTAATATCCTAAACTCCTCTGTGTTTCCCAATCCATTTAGAATATCGAGTATGGACAATAAGCGCTCAAAACTGGATAGGTGTTCCAAGGCTTCCATTTTTTTCCCAATCTGCGCCTTGGTATTTCCAAAGAAAACTACACCGGCCTTTGCAACTTCAAATATATTTTGGATTTTTTTCATTTCAGGAATATCAAGGAAATCATTTCCTAGAAAATTTGTTTTCATTTGAATAACCGTCTCACTTCTATTTCCTGTTAACTCATCGGTAAATCCACAATGTGGCATATTACTGCCGATTAAAATAAGCGTACCGTTGGTATAATAGGATAGGTTACTACCTATCTGGCGTTTCCCTGCCCCACCATTAACATAAACCAGTTCTATTTCGGGATGATAGTGCCATTTATTATTCTTGTTGTTTTTTGAAGCGTCAAATTTTTGATACATATAGGAATGTCCAAAATTGGGCTCAATAGCTTCGAAAGTAGGTTTCTGCTTTAGCATATCAATTCGTTTATATATGGCAAAGTTACTAAGGGTACTTTTAATCAAACTTTGCAAAATTATCTCAAATCTATGCGAAATTACCCCTTAACATTATCTTAACCTAAATTATTGGTAAAATACCATAGAAATTGGAAAAACTTGATGTAGTGAGTCGGATATTGCCGAAGTAAGTTTGCCCTGTTATTAATCATGAACCCAATAAATAGAAAAGAAAAGGAATTATTCATCAATCAAAATTTATTCATTAATCCTTAAAATTAAAATGTTATGAAAACAATTATGAAATTTACCGCAATCGTTGCCTTTATGTTGACTACCACAGTTGGTATGGCTAAAGAACCGAAACTAAATCTAATAGTGAACAATGAAACCAGAAGTTTAGTATTTGTGTTGGAAACACAATCCGAAGAGACCAAAATCAAGTTTTTGGATAATCAAAATAATATATTGTATTCCGAAAATGTTTCCGATGAAGTCTATTCCAAAAGGTTTGATTTAAAGAAACTTGAAAACGGCATTTACTTCTTTACTATGGAGAATGCCTTAAAGTCAATAACGTATACCCTAAGTGTTGAAGATGAAGTGTCTAGCGTCATTGAAAGCAATGAGGTGTTAAAACCATTCTTTAGAAAAAGTGCTCATATGATATACCTAAACCTACTCAACCTTCAGAAGGATGAGGTAGAGATAAAAGTATATGATGGTAATCTTGGATTGGTATTTGAACAAGATTTGACGAGCGAGACTATTATTGAGAAGGCCTTTAACTTTAAATCAGCAAAAGCTGACGATTATACCGTTGTAGTCAAGAATAGTAATGGTACTTACTATGAGAATATTGTTGTTAATTAAGGTAGTTTTATTTAGTTCGAGAAGAAAAAGGGGGCAGGAGCCCTCTTTTTTTTGTCAGTATTGTAAATAGGTATAGGCCCAATACATTAGCCCAAATTGAAGCGGTATTCTTAGAAGTAGGATCCATTTTGGGATGCCAGCTGCAGCTTTTTCGCCCGAGAGCATATAAAAATGTACAGGTAGAAAAAAAATAAGCATTAGGATTATTGCATATACAGCACTGTTCTTAGTCAAAGAAAAACACAATCCGATACCCAGGATAATTTCGGCCAGACCACTTAAACCAACCAATAATTTATGTTCAGGTAAATATCTGGGCATAATACGGAGGTACGCCTTCGGTTTGATAAAATGCATTATCCCTGCAATAATATACATTGCGGCCATAAAGTACAAATGCCAGGGAGAACTCATGCTTTAAATGATTAGCGTTCAGCTTATGATTAGCTTATACCGTGAATTTAAAGATATTTTTTTAAACGAGCTTTTTTGTATTCCGGAAGCGATGGATTGTTTATGGCAAGCTTTACGATTTCCAAATCTTTTTTCTTGACATATAACAACTCGTAGAATTGCTTTACTGTGAGCGTGTTTTTTGACCTTTCAACCAATAATAGTTCATCGGTTGTTTTGACCTCCCCCTCTTGCAATATGCGCACATAGGTCCCTGGAAATGCGCGGTCAATGAATTGTTTTAGAATTTCCTGGGTTCCAAATCTAACTCCCAATTTGTAGCATGGCTCCCTGGGTTGTGATATTTGTACCAAAGCTCCTCCTATCTTATAAATATCTCCGATACGAATTTCGTCCTCATTCAGACCTGCGATAGTCAGGTTTTCACCGAACATACCCCAATCCCATTCCAGTTGTGTATATAACTTTTTCCAATAGGGATATTGGTCTGCCGAAAACAAATAACAGGCCTTATTAGTTCCTGCATGGTTTTTTCGGTCGATAACAGTATCCTTTAAAACATCTGTCTTGCCTAAAAATAACGCTTCACTTGTTGGGTATTTAAAAATACCTGTTTGTTCGACCTTCCCCTTCCAGGTAATTGTAGTCGGATTGCCAATATTTGTTGAAATTACCTTCATAATATAAAAATAAAAAACCACGATCGATAGAGCGTGGTTTATTGTGAATATTTCTGTGGTTAGGTTAATCCATATCTTCCTTGTCCAACTTTTTCGTCAAGAAGAAACCTACCAACAAGCCAGTGCCGGCCATTAGAAAAATCGAACCTGGCATGGCAATTTCCCAATCTACATTCAAATTCGTTCCCAAAACGCCCCCTATCATTATTCCAGCTCCAATTCCCATTAATAGCAATGCTAGATTTAAAATAAGCACTTTCCAAACGGGAGCGGCCCTTTCCCTTTTCCCTTTTACGAAAATACTTGCTTCGGCCCCTTTTTCGATAAGTGCCAAACGTTCTTTGTTCCTGGTTGAAAAGTGAAGGTAAGCTATGCCAAAAATAACTATGAATAAACTGATGAAAATAAATACTGGTCCTACCATGATTTAATTATTTTTAATTGATTAATAAACCCATTCGCTCTGTAGGACGACAGCTTTTTAAACAAGGTTACACCAATTCATGTTTTTTTCCTATTTTATGTAACCACGTGCTTTAATTGCACGTCAAATGAAGCAAATGAGCCTAGAGCAAGACCAACCTTATGTCGAAAGGACGTTGAATGGCGATTTGAATGCCTTTACGATCCTAATGGATCGGTATAAGTATATGGTCTTTACCCTGGCCATGCGAATGGTCAAGAACAGGGAAGAGGCGGAAGAAATCGCGCAGGATACTTTTCTGAAGATATATAATGGATTGGAGGGTTTCAAAGGCAATTCAAAATTTTCAACTTGGGTATATAAGATTGCCTATTACCGAAGTTTGGATTATTTGAAGAAACGGGGTAGGGGGATAGATTCAACTTCGATTGAAATGGTTACTGAAAAACAAGTCGCCGAGGAAGAGGATATTGTTAAACGGTTGGAGCAAAGCGAACGGAGTAAAAGTATTAAGGATGCACTGCAATTATTGCCTGGGGATGACGGTATATTGATTACCCTCCATTATTATGAGGAGCTTTCATTATTTGAAATTGCACAGGTAATGGGCATTAGTGTAAATAATGTAAAAGTCAAATTATTCAGGGCGCGAAAGCGATTGAAGCAAGTATTAATAAATAAATTGGAACCAGAAATAATCAGTAATTATGCAAAAGGATAATCAAGCGAAATTCGATGATTATATTCAGGAAAGAATAAAACAAGAAGGTTTGGACCAACCTTCCATGAATTTTACCAATGCGGTTATATCGAAAATCGAAGCTCAAAAACAAAATAAGGTTTTAGAATATAAACCATTATTGGGCAAAAAAACCTGGTATGCAATGGCCGTTCTTGTAATCGGAATCTTTGTATTTCTGATTTATGGCAATGCTACTATGGAATTCAATTGGTTACCCTCCAATCTTACAGAGCAGTGGGGTCAGATTAACCTTTTGTCCAAGTTACCAAGCTTATCGGTTTCCAATATCTATGTTTATGCGTTTATTGGATTGGCCTTTTTTGTAATGGTACAGGTATATTTACTTAAAAACCATTTTAGTAAACACTATTACATAGATTAAATTAGCGACAGGCCTGACCTAAGTAAATCGGCTTATTGACCAAATGATTATCGGGTTTAACT
>JAHHKH010000057.1 GCA_018679695.1 Maribacter sp. | reverse complement strand
CATTCGAAGGGGGTGAAATGAAATATGAGGGTATTGAAAAAGATGCCTTTGGCCATGCAAAGCTTGGGGGAATTGGGGATGAAGTCTCACTTGCATTAAAGAGGATCTCTCCAAAATATAATAATGGAAACCGGGTAAATGTCATCAATCAGAAACTAGGATACATGGTACGCTGTGGAGACCCTGATTTTATCGATTCTGTAGTACCAACCGCCTATGGCAACCTTGCACTCGATTTATTGCTGAAAGGAATAAATGGTCGCATGGTCGTATTGAAAAATGGGCGCTATGACCATGTCCCAATTGAAGTTGTCACAGAAACCAAGAAGTTTGTAAATGTTGATAAGTTCTATAATCGTGAAAAACTACATCCGTATTATAAAAACTTTGAAATGCTTCCTCTGTTCATTATGACCAATGACTGAGAGCGATTTATGTTCTAAGGGATGGCGCTTTATAAGCGGAACCTTTGGTACGGATAAGCAAGAAAATCAAGCATAGCAATTCTTTTCCAAGCTCAGAAAAGGTTGTTTTGCTTGATTTTTAATTTTCATTGACGACAATTCAAGTTCAAGAATCAAGTGCTGTTCAAGAATCATTTTTTGTTTTGGTTACTGGCCAAAGAACAGCGATCATGGATATTTCCACATTGACGAATTTAGGAAGATTGGCCACTTCAACTGTCTCTCTCGATGGAGCTGTATCTGCTTTGAAATAGGTAGCGTAAACCGCATTTATTTCAGCAAATTGGTTCATATCAGCAATGAAAATTGAAGTTTTGACCACGTTTTCAAAAGTCATTCCGGCTTCAATTAGAATGGCTTTTAAATTCTCCATACATTGTTTGGCTTCTTCAGCGATGTCACCCTCTACAAGCTTCCCTGTTGTTGGGTCAATAGGAATTTGACCGGAAATGTATAGCGTATTTCCAGATAATACGGCTTGGTTGTATGGACCAATCGGGGCCGGGGCATTTTTAGTTGTGATAATTTTTTTCATTAAGGTACGATTATATCCAATTCGATTATTTTTCAATTCCGGTCGCAAGTCCGCAGTCCCCAAAAATTTGCCACTATCTCTGACTTCGATTCTCCCATTTAAGATCGCTAAGAAAAGAAGCCTTGATACCGATAAAGAAATACCATCTTTCGTAACGTCCAAAAGGGGTCCAATTGAAACGCATCACAAAACTTTTTAAATCGCGTTCAAATCGCAATTGGGTCAGCGTAAAACCTTTGTTTTTAAAGTCATACCCAGAAGATCCACCTACCTTCCAACGTGGAGATAATTGAACATCCCCCGAAAACATCAAGGAATGATTACTAAATTCATTTTGTCTTGCTGAATTCGAATATGATGCAGAATAAGCCAAACGGAGATTCCAGGGAATAGTGGTACCAAAAATAGGATTTTCAACTTCATCATTATCTCTACGATCATCCCTTCCCGTATCGCGAAAACTATCCGCTTTACCAAAAAGGTCATCCGTACAACCACCACTTTGGGCAACATAGTCGAACTGATCTACATCCTCTTCTTCTTCTTTCTTGTCTTTTTGGAAGGTTTCATTACTAATAGAATAACTGGTATTTATATTGGCCCGTGTAAGCCTAAATAAACTTCCTCCATTATTAATATTGAAAGTGTTGATTCTTCTTCCATTATTATCAATAGCATAGGGATCAAGGCCAGCTGAAAAATTAATTGCCATTTTGTTGTTGAGGATATTCGTACCCCCATTTACAGTTAATGGGCTCAATTTCAAGGAATCGGATTCAAAATTGTAGCCTGTTGAGATGTTGAAATTACTCAAAATCGGAATCTTTTTTGGCTCAGTGGCCGTTGAATCCTTGTCCCTGACTTTTGCTTCCAAGGTGTTGGCCAATGAAAAACTAAGACTATTGGATTTGCTTAAACTAGGCGCACCATATAATGTGCCTTGAAATCGGGTAAATTGGACAACTTCACCATCGCCATCGATGTATTCATCATAAAACTTTTCAAATGAAGGGGCATAGCCGTAACTCAGCGAAGGCCGCATTACATGTCTTATTGCCTGTATTTTTTTATCCTCACCAAAATTGAAAGTACCGTAAACCGTGGTGCCCACACTAGCACTGAAATTATATTTGTTGAATCGGTCAAAACCGCTTATTGTATCGGTTACAATTGCATCTAGTTCACTATCATACCGTTTGTTGTACGTTTCAATTGACCATACATCCTCATAATTGCCCCCAACACTCACGCTGAAAAACTTAGCCACCTTAAAATTTGTACTGATAGGGATACGATGCTTGGCACCGACCCTGGCACCATCGAACATTTCTTTTGTAAGAAAATCATCATCGGAAGTTGAAAGCCGGTTCTGTGCGTTAAGATCATATTGCAAATTAATATTCTGGATCAAACCTTTTTTTATACCATCCCGTTTTGCAAACGGGAAAATACGTTCCATACTGGCCTGCAATGTCGGAAGGCTCATTTCAATGGTTTGGGTATTTGTATTTTGGCTATGCGTGGCAGTCAAACTCATGTTTACCGAAGGGTAGGCAGGAAATGTTTTTGAATATGAAATTGAGGAAGAAAGCGTATTGTTTTGGGTATTGGGTAAATTACGCTGCTGCAGAGAATTACGGTAGTATTCGCTACTTCCCATATTTACAGATGCCGAAAATCTGGAGTTGGGACTTGCCTTGGTGTCCTGTGAATGTGATATTTGAATATTCCAGTTTTTGGTTAGGCTATAATCACTGAACCCTTTTTGGCTTGTTACCAGGTTTTCAAATCTAAAGTTGATATTACCACTGTATTTATACCGTTTTGAATAGATCGATTGTGTTTTAAAACCCCAACTTCCATTGGTGTAAAAATCCCCAGACAACAATATGTCTGCATATTCTCCAATAGGCACGTAATAGCCCATATCCTGCAAAAAATACCCCCTGTTCGGATCATTGCCGATAAAGGGCATCATCACTCCTGCCGACCGCCCTACGGTCAATGGAAAATAAGCAAAGGGCAGGGCAATAGGTGTTGGAACATCGGCAATGTACAAATTACTTAAGCCGGCAATGACTTTCTTTTTGGGTACAAATTTGGCCTTACGAACCCTAATATAATAATCTGGATTTATAGTATCCGCAGCAGTGGTGAGTTTTCCTTCGCTCAAAAAATAGACCGAATCATTTTCCTTTTTGGTAATATCTGCATAGACCTTCATGGCTTCACTGCCCAATTGTCCAAGACCAGCCTGTTGTTCAGTTCTTGAATTCCAGATAATGGCCTTTTGTGTGTCGAAATTAAAACGTATGGAATCGGGGACCACTTCATTGCTTCCTTGCTTAAAAAATGGGAGCTGTGAGTAATTGCCCAAAGAATCCTTTATTCGACCGGCATAAACCTCATTCTTAATGTAGTCCATAACAATGATACCCGCTTTAAGCTCGGTATCCTGATATTGAATTTCGGCCTCATTATACAGATATATTTTTTGATCTTTCTGGCTTAATTTCACATAATCCTTTGCCTTGTATTTAATAATATCAAGTAACAAAGGTGGTTTGGTTTTAACGGTATCAACTGGGATTGAATCATTGACCAGGCCTTCTTGTAATTCTTTCTCAGTAAGTATTGGTGCAACGATTGTATCCTGTGCTGCTTTAATGGGCAAGGGAATAATTCGGTCTTCTTGAGCGTATCCCCGGAGGCCACCAATAATAAGTAGAAATAGGAAAAGTAAATAGTGTTTATTTGATTGCAAGGCTATATATCCTATTTTTGTAAAGGTTTGGCTTGACTTTTGGAGTTCAAACTTACATATATTTTTTGTTCCCCGAATAGGGTATTACAATAATTTTAACCATTAAAGGGACCTAAAATCACCCAGTAAATATGAATATGAACCGTATTTTTTTTACCTCTTTGTTCTTTTTGACATTACTGCTCACATCATTCTCCAATGACAATGATGAACAAAGAAACAATGGCAAATTTGTAGTTGTATTGGATGCTGGTCATGGCGGCCATGATCCGGGAAACCTGGGTAATGGTTATCTTGAAAAGAATATTGCCCTTAATATTGTTCTTAATGTCGGGAAGATTTTGGAGACAAAGCCTGATATTAAAGTAATCTACACGAGAAAGGAGGATAAGTTCGTTGATTTATACGTTAGGGGGGAGATTGCCAACAAGGCAAATGCCGATTTATTCGTTTCGGTACATTGTGATTCCCATTCTTCAGATGCCCATGGGGCAGGGACTTTTGTACTTGGTCTGCATGCCAATAAGCAAAATTTTGAAATTGCCAAGAAAGAAAACTCGGTTATCTATCTCGAGGATAATTATGAGGATAGATATGCCGATTATGATATTAATTCACCAGAGTCCATTATTGGTCTTACCATCATGCAGGAAGAATTTTTAGATCAGAGCATTGCCTTGGCAAAATTGATACAAGATAATTTTACAGGTGAATTGAAGCGAAACAATAGAAAAGTAAAACAAGCTGGATTTATTGTTTTACATCAAACTTTCATGCCCAGTGTTTTGGTCGAAACAGGATTCCTTACCAATAAATCCGAAGGATCGTTTTTAAATTCTAAGGCTGGTCAAAGACAAATGGGCACTGCGATTGCAGAGGCTATTATTAAGTACAAAAGTGCAGTACAGGCCAATATTGCGGAACAACCACAAGAAACTCCTGAAATAGAGATGGAACAAAAGGAGGAAAAACCAAAAGAAAAAGAAGTAGTGCAAATGGAAACAGTGGAGGCTGTTGAAAACAAAGCCACTCCTAGTGACCAGAAATTGGAAGAAGCGAAAACCAAAGTTGTCGAAAAAGAACCCGAAGCAAAAGAGGTGAAAAAACCTGAAAGTGACACTCCGATCCAGAAAGCTGAGGAAGAGAAAAAAATCACAAAGCCTATAGTCAAAACCAATAAGCCGGATACCAGACCCAAAGTGATTTTCAAAGTTCAAATTATGGCCAGTGAAAAAGATTTAGACCTTAAGCCACAAAACTTCAAGGGTTTAAGCAGAATATCCCGGGAACCCTATAAAAACCTGTTTCGATATATGTATGGTATTACCAATTCGTATGAAGAGGCTAAAATGTTAAAAGCGAATGCCGATGTAAAGGGATATACCAGCTCCTATATTGTTGCTTATAGGGAAGGAGTCAGAATACCTATGACCGAAGCCCTAAAATACGCTACTGAATAATAACAGCGGTCTCATATTTATTTCTAATTTTGTTAGTAACGATAAATCAATCCATTTGAAACTATCCAGGGAAATTAAAACAGGAATAATCGTAGTTGGTGGAATACTACTGTTCATTTTAGGTTATAGTTATTTAAAGTCAACCCCTTTGTTTGATAATAGTAAAACACTATATGCGGTTTATCAACATATTGGGGGGCTTCAACCGGGAACGCAAGTGACCATAAACGGTTTTAATGTTGGTAATGTCAATGCTATTCGATTTAAAGATGCTTCTGGCAGTTTATTGGTTACTTTTTCTGTCAGCAACGATTTCACATTTTCCAAAAATAGTAGGGCAGAGTTATATGATACCGGAATAATTGGTGGGAAGGGGATTCAAATTAGACCTGTTTTCGATGGTGCTCCTATAGCTCAATCCGGTGATACGCTAGCTACTGATACTAGGCCCGGTCTTACTGAATTGGTACAGCAAAAACTTACGCCATTGCAACAAAAAATTGAAGGTGCTTTTACCAATGCGGATACCTTATTGATGAACGTTAACCAAGTATTGGATGCCAAGACCAAGAATGATCTTCGTGAATCTATTTCAGGGCTCAATAAGTTGATGAAAAGCCTTGAGGGCAGTGCATCGGTATTAAATAGTTTATTGAAAAACAATCAAGGTAAGCTTGATAGTTCCTTGACAAATTTCAACGAACTTTCTTCGAATTTCGCAAAACTCTCAGATTCATTGAACAATGCAGGTCTAGGTCGGACATTGGCCAGTTTGGAATCCACAGTTTCAAATTTGGATAAAATTTTAAAACAGATTGAGAAAGGTGATGGGTCTTTAGGAAAGTTAATGAAAGACGAGCAGTTATATTTTAACCTGAACAACGCCTCGAAAGAATTGGATTTGTTACTTCAGGATTTCCGTTTGAACCCTAAACGATATGTCAATGTTTCGGTTTTTGGTAAAAAACAAAAGGAGTATACCCTCCCAGAGAACGACCCTGCTGAACAAAAAGAACAACCGTAAATGCAATATCTTCCGAATATCTTATTTGCTGTCATCCTGATTATTGGTATTGGATTTTTTGCCCGAAATGTAAAGAAACTTGCGAGAAACATTAGGTTGGGTAAGGATACTGATGTTAGCGATAACAAACCCCAAAGATGGAAGAACATGGCCAAAATCGCATTGGGTCAATCCCAGATGGTTGTAAGACCCATTCCAGGGCTACTGCACCTATTGGTATATGTGGGTTTCGTTATCATTAATCTCGAAGTTCTGGAAATAATACTCGACGGACTAATGGGAACCCACCGATTTTTTGCTCCAATAGGAAA
>JAHHKH010000056.1 GCA_018679695.1 Maribacter sp. | reverse complement strand
CTTCAAGGCGTGCTGGGAAAATCTCTTCAAGTCCTCTATACAATTCATCTAAACGTCTGTTTTCTTCTCCTAAAAAGAAGGTGTATCGAGAATCGAAAACACGAATAATCCCATCTCTTAATTCTGTATTATGTATAAAGCCAATACCTTTTGATTTTAAGGTTTCAAAAGCACTTGTAGAGTGCAAGAATTTCATTGGACGCATCATTCTACCAAGATAAACAGGAATAGAGTCATTATATGGTAGGTCGCTTTCCAATGCTTCAATAACTTTGTTTGCATCAGCAATGCTTTCTACAAAATAGCTCTTGTTATATAGTATATCTGCTTGGTCTTTTTTTAAACCGGCCTTTAATGATTTTAAAATTGCTAATTCTTCATTGGCATTTATTCGGTCTTGATTCCAATTATTGATCTGTAGGGCAATGAGGATCCCAATGACAACCAAGATAATTTCACCAATGGCGTAAAGCAGATACTTACTGAACTTATTTTCGGACAAAAGCCGTTGTCTAATATGTCTGAAAAACTTAATCATAATCCCAATATTTTGTCACTTCGAGTGATCCCAAGTCCTCGGGATTGTATCGAGAAGTAGTGGGAGTCAACGTGTTCTCGATACGTTCCTTCGGAACACTCGAACTGACGTTGCTGAAAATTTATAAAGAATTTGATCATTTCAATTCATGGTCTATTAAAGCGACTAAGCTATCTATCGCCCCTAATTTTTCTTTGTAGAGTTCGTTCAACATCATGGAATTGCCAAATATTTGTACCATATAATTGGTCATGATAATATCGCTGAGAAATTCAGCTCGTTTATGGTCCAAGAAAGCAGGTTTCATGAATTTGGCATTTAACATATCAAAATATCGACTGGTGTGGTCCGTATATTTATCAGATAATACTTTGCCTAAATTTTCATATTCCCTGATCATTTTCAAATCGGCTTCCCAAGAGGCGATTTTTATTCTCAATTCATTGTTGGTGATCATATCCAACTTTCCGGAACCAATGATGTCATTAATGACACCTTCACTTGGCATGAACACAGTAAATCCGGTACTGCCACTTGTTAAAGAATCGATTTGCATCAAGGTTAATGCATCGCCATTTTTTTTGATCATGGCCCCAAGTGTATCTACCATTTTGGCCACTCTGTCTGTTTTCTTGATTACTCGTACCAAGGCTGTCTTGGATTGTTCAAAATCAGCTTTCAAGCCTTTCAAATAAATCGATTCCTTATTATTTAATTTACGTGTTTCATTCCAGTTGTTGATCTGCAATGCAAGGAGAATCCCAATGACCACGAGAAAAATTTCCCCTATGGCGTATTTAAGGTATTTGCCTACCGGAATGGCAGGCTTTCCAGTTTTGTTTTGTTCCATGAGGTTTCGTCTAATTTGCCGAAAAAATTTCATCATAATCCCAATATTTTGTCACTTCGAGTGATTCCGAGTCCTCGGGATTGTATCGAGAATTAGAGGGCAGCAACATATTCCTGATACGTTCCTTCGGAACACTCGAACTGACACTGCTAAATATATCCAAAGAATTTTATCATCAGGCTCAATAGGCTTTAAAATTTTCTTGGGCCCAACTTTTAAGATCTCCGGTAATGTTGAATTCGTCCTTTATGTCTTGAATGTTTTCTACGACTTTAAAATCGTTTTTGTTCATATACTTGAACATTATATACAGGTCTTTCCCCATGGCCAAACGGGTAATAAACCCAGGTAATTTTTTATATTTTACAGGAATATTAAGGGCTTCTGAAAAAGCTTTGGGCACGTCGCCTATCTTCCATTCATCCGTGGCGATAGAAAGTGTTTTGTCCTCATAACTTGCACTGTCCGAAATAACTTGGGCTACAATCTTGCCAATATCATCGGTGCCGATCATTTGCTGTTTACAGTCTTTGTTCAAGGGCGTAACATATTTTCCTTTTTTAATACCATTGGCGACCTGCGGGTATAAATTATTTTCGTAAAATGATGCGGGTCTCAAGATGGTATGTCGAAGGTTTTTAGAATGAATGTATTTTTCCAATTCAAATTTGCTTTCAAAATGAGGTACTCCCGTATTCAGATCTGCCCCAAGAACCGATGAATATACTAAATGCGTCTTGTTTTGGGGCTTGATAGCATTGATGAACTTTCTCCCTTGATTGATCTCGCTTTGTTTTTTTTGCAGCACCTGCACTAAAAAAATGGCATCAGCCTTGTTAAGCTGATCTTGAAAATATTCTGGCGTGTTGAGATTCCCTTCAACAAGGGCCACTCCTTTGGCTTTCCATTGTTTTGCTTTTTCGGAGTTCGCATTGCGGGTCAGACCTATAACCGCATGGTCGGTATTCAATAAATGCTTGGCAACAGCACTGCCTTGGTTACCAGTAATTCCTGTGATGAATATTGTTTTCTGTTTTTCCATAATCTGTCACATTTTTATGTTTTCAGGATATTAATACAGAGTAGGGTCATATTATCGACTTTTCCCTCCATGAAGATAATTATTTATGCAATTTACAGACATGGTGAAAGAATGGTGGAGATTAGGTCTTTTCTACGAACCACATATCTACCACTCCCTTCCCTTTGGCCTGTATTTTGCCCCTATGCTCAAAGCTAAACTGCGGGTTGTCCTTTATAAGCTCATAAGTATCCTGGGAGACATTGACTTTCCCTACCGCGCCATTGCTCTCCATTCTTGAGGCTGTATTTACCGTATCGCCCCAGATATCGTATTGGAATTTCTTTACGCCAACGATTCCCGCCACCACCGGACCGGTGTGGATACCCAACCGCATTTCAAAGGTAAAGCCATCACCGTACTTTTTTTCGGCGATTCTTTGGGTCATATACGATTGCATCTCCAAAGCGGCCAGGACCGTATTTTGAACAGAGTCGCTAGAAGGTACAGGAAGTCCACCGGCCGCCATATAAGCATCTCCGATGGTCTTTATTTTTTCGATCCCATACTTTTCACAAATCAGGTCAAAGGCCTTGAAACAATGGTTGATCTCCCCTATCAAGTCTGCTGCGGTTAATTTGGCCGACTTTTCGGTAAATCCTTTAAAGTCTGTGAACAAAATGGAGACCAAATCAAAATCTCGCGCTTCAGCCTCCCCCTTCTCTTTGAGTTCCTCTGCTATCTCAGCTGGCAGTATGTTCAGCAATAATTGCTCGGAACGGTCTTTCTCCTTCTGAATGACAGCGCGTGATTTTCTCACATAGCGCCATCTGCTGAAAAATCCGACAGCGAGTAACAGAAAAAATAATCCAGCGCCTATCGCCAGATTTCGGTTCTTGTCTTTTCGTCGAACCTCGGCTTGGTGTTTCATTTGTACTTCCAGATCCTTCTCTACTTGTAACAAACTATCTGCCATCACTTTTTTGGAGAATTCCATTTGCTGCAGTTTAATGGCAGTTTCCTCGGTTTGCACGCTATCCGCAAGGTCAAGCATTTGTTCATGGAAGCGTAAGGCCTCATTGGCATTTCCCATTGCCCGGTAAGCCTCGTAAAGACACTCACAAGAGTATTCCTGCCCCCCTAGGTCACCCACGCTCTTTGCCTGGGCCAAACTTTTTTCACAATGGGCAATGGCCTTGGCGTAGTTGCCACTATCAAGATAAATGTCGCTTATACTTAACAAAGTGGCCGTACTACCCTGGGTATCGTTTATGTCTTCACTGATTTCCAAGCTCCTTTCCAGAAAATCCAGGGCTTCTGAGCTATTCCCTTGATCAATATAAACGTTGCCAATACCAGCAAGTGCCGAAGCAATACCCAATTTGTCATTTTTCTTTTCCTCAATGGCCAAACCTTTCCGGTAATAATCAAGTGCGTTGACAAAATCTTCCTGGTCGAGATAAAGACCGCCAATATTGATAAACATAGCCGCATTATCCATTTCATCACCAAGCGAATCATTTATGGCAATACTTCTTGAATAATAGTCCTGTGCTTTGTCATAATCCCCTTTCGTCCTATAAATACTGCCGAGTTCGTTGTAAACCGAACCTTTGCCGGTAAGGTCATCTATCTCCTCGTAAATCTTCAAGCTTCTTTCATAGTGCTTTAGGGCACCTATTACATCCTCATTATCGTGATAGATATATCCTTTTCTTAGCGATATATCTGCAATGCCCTCTTTATAACCTATTTTTTCGGAAAGTGTCAATCCCTCTTCGTAAGATGCCAAAGCCTTGGGATAGTCACCCATTCGAAAAAAGATATATCCAGACAAACTCAAGGCATCCACGATTCCGATTTTGTAATCCGTTTTTTTTGTGAATTCATATAATCTTTTGGCCAATACGATGGCACTATCCGGACGATCGGCAAAAGGACCCTCATAGATGTAATCGGCTAATGCCATGGCTCGGGTTGAGTCGGGCAAGTTTGGCTTTTCCCAAACAGCGTACAAGGAGTCAAGTCTCGATTGGGCAGATGCCGCGGAGAAGACAAAGAGTAAAATAACGATGTAACGGATGCTGTACATTGATTTTTAAGTTAAGCAATTTAATCTTTTTGCGCGATGTCAGGCGTTATAGCTAGGATAAGCACTTTTCAATTCGACCATAGGAAAGTTAGACCTGATTTTTGAAAGAATTTGATCAATTGTGTTTTGCTTGCCTGGTGCTTTTGCAGAATAGTGAATAACCCATAACATTTCTGGACTTCCAGTATTCATACATGTCGAATTTTGAACAATTCATTTAATTACCATCCCCTGAAAAGTTACAATATTCTTTTAAGACATGATGCCATACAACTTTTAACCAAACAGACCCCATAGTCGGTTTTTTAGACCCATAAAACAGCTTTTATAAGTTACCACACCATCGAACAGGTATAGCTTTATCGATGAAATACCAATTTACTCAATACAAAAACGAGAATTCAGTATCGTACAGACCAAGTAGTCTGTTAAACCGCCAAGAACAATTGCAGGAAATCGCTTTTTTGGACAAAGAACCAGGCCTTTGCATTACCTAATTGGACTTTTCTGTTGTGTTCTGGAACGAGCTCTAGTGCCAAACTTTCGTTTTGGTCTTCAATCTGTCTCTATTAGTTTTTCCATGGTGTTTCGCGTGTTTATAATCAAAAGTATATGTAACACCAAATGCCGTTCTAGGTGAGGTCTCGAATAATATTGCTATTCACAGGCTACCTTGACTATTGATTTTACCGTATAACGCTCTTCCTATACGCTCAACAACCCCTACGACCAAGGCATTGCCCATAAAAAAAGCCCTTTTTGTATCTGAAATGCCTTGGAATTTGGTGTGATTATCCGGGAACATGTTCAAACGTTCCAATTCCACTGGGGTTAATCTACGCAGTCCTTTTGATGTTTGCACCACATGTTTAAACCTAGACGGGCTTTTACCGCCCTCGCCGGTAATAATAGTGCGTGAGGCATTATCCAAGGCATCCGGGAAGATCATAGCGCCTTCACTGTAACTATATTCAAACCCGTTTTTAGCGGTACGCACTTCCTTTTTGGCGCCCTTCAGATACTCCCATTTGGAGTATTGTTCTGGAGGAATAAGGAAATCTTGGGCGACTTCCCCATTTTGAAGCACATCGCCAAGCACGAATTTTGGCCCGGAATAGGCTGGTGAGGTCTTGGCGGTATGCACCTGCCCATTCATCAGAACCCCGCTATTTTCGAAAGGGGATAGCTCCCCCCCCAGATTAAATTGTTCCGAAATTTCAACCAAATCGTCTTTAAGCCGAAACTCGTTGTATTGTTCAAGCAGCTTATTAATCGGGAACGCCTTGGAAAGTACACCTGAATGTTGAATCCACTCTTTTTTATTTACTTCAAGCAGCAATTTATACAATGTTGTTGATTTATGGTAGCCCAAGAAAAATATACGCCTTCGACGTTGCGGCATCCCATAATCCGCCGCATTGATTATCCGCCATTCCACCGCGTAACCTAAATCGTCCAAACTTTTAAGCATTATCGCAAAATCGCGCCCCCTTTGGGAAGAAGGTGATTTTAATAAGCGATCTACATTTTCAAGGAACAAGTATTTGGGAG
>JAHHKH010000033.1 GCA_018679695.1 Maribacter sp. | reverse complement strand
AAAGCTGCGAGAAGAGGTTTGCAAGATGCCCATAAGGCCATGATGGATTGGATGCAAGGGTTTGGCAATCGATTTGATTCGGATGAAATATTAGACGGAAAGCCTTTGTCCGAACAAAAACAAATTTGGTTGGACGAGGAAGAGGAAAAAGTCAAGGCATTGCGCGAACAGATCTATAGTAGCATTGAGAAGGCTGAAGAACTATTGGGACATGATGATGGGCTTAAAACCAAAAATCACCTGAAGCTTAAGGGAGCAGAGGGTTCAGGTTTTCGTTTAAATGGCGGAAAACCAATAAAGACAGATAAGGCCTCTACCATAGAAAAACTTAGGGGTTGCTTTACCATTTTGGGCGACCCTACTATGATCAGTAAGAATAAAGTGCTTTATTTTCAGTTCATAGGTCCTGATAAGGATGTTATTGAGGATAATGCCAAGACTATTACAATACAAGGTAACGTGTACAGTAAAAAGGTCGAGCTTGTCTTTACGGGTGCAGAATCCCAGATTTGCGACTTCATCACCATTCCTAAAGGATCTTTGATAACGGGAAAGTATCTCCTCAATGTCTTTAAAGATGGTAGATTACTCGACTCAGCAGAATTTCAGTTAAACTAAGATATCGCCCTAAATCATAGTTCATTGTCCGAGGCAGAAGAAAAAATCAAAGCTTTGCGCGAACAGATTCATAGTAACACTGAGAAAGCCAAAAAACTATTGGTAAAGAACAATAAAACCCGAAAAGTGTTTCAATTCATGCAAGGTTTCATTCTTTCCACTTTATACTTTCCATTATTTTTTTAATATCGTTCTGCAAATAGGATGCTGCAGGATAAATGGAATCATAGTTGGGTTTGGTATAGAAATAGAGCGACCCCGTCACAAAATGCCTTGTACTATCGGTAACATAGAATTGTGCCTGTGAAGCTGCATCACCAATTACTTCAAAATACATTCCGTAAACCTTATCCTCTTCATTCACAAATGGATGTGGCAAAATACCATCTGCCTTGGAGGAATGCTCAATAGATAGTTTTTGGGCATCCATTAACAATTTGTCTATATCATTATTAACCTTTTTATATGTGATGAACAAGGACCCTTTCATTCTGGGGTAATCCAAGATAAGGGCGTTATTGTTCTTTTGTTCAAATTCGCTCAATAAGTTCTTTTTAAATTGAAAGTGCTGTGTGTTTATAACACCGTATTCAGAATTAGGATACTCCAAACGTAACATCGCTTTTGGTTTAGGAAGTACTTCTTCAGCACATCCCGTGTAGAGGAGTAGCGAGGTCAGAAAAAGAATAACACTCTTAATTTTCATGTGGTAAGATTACTTTTATTTGTTTTAATCTCTTTTTATCCAAACTCTCCACGATAAATGCATAGTTTTTAAATACTATTTTCTCATCTTTCTTTGGAAAACTTCCGGAAATTTCCAAAACAAATCCGGCTATTGTTTCCGATTCCCCTTTTTGTTCCTCAAAATCCTCATCATCCTCAATCTTTACGACCCGATAAAAATCCTTTAGGGCCGTTTTTCCATCAAAAACATAGTTAAAGTCATCCAATTTGGAATATACCAAATCCTCATCATCGAATTCATCACTGATATCCCCAACTATTTCCTCAATGATATCCTCAAGGGTAACAATACCTGAAGTACCCCCATATTCATCAACAACGATTGCTAGATGGTTTTTCTTATCTTGGAATTCATTCAAAAGGTCATCCAATTTCTTATTTTCTGGTACGAAATAGGGTTCACGGATCAACTTAAGCCAATTAAAGGTCTTCCTGTCAATATAGGGTAAGAGGTCTTTCACATAAAGAACGCCCAGTACATTGTCCATATTTTCTGAAAAAACCGGTATACGCGAATACCCTTGCGTTTTTATCTCGTTGAGTACATCAGTGAATTTCATGTCTTCACTCAATGCGAATAAATCTATCCTGGGGCGCATCACTTGCTTCGTATCGGTATTTCCAAAAGTAACAATACCCTCCAGAAGCTTTTGTTCCTCTTTGGTCGTATCGCCTTCAGAGGTAAGTTCCAAGGCCTGTGACAAATGGTCCACACTAAGGTTCGATTTGTATTTACCCAATTTATTATTAAGAAAGATTGTTGCTGAACGCATTGGTAAACTCAAAGGTGCAAAAAGAAAATCGAGCACTTTTAAAGGATACGCCATAAAATGGGAAAAACTTACACGATTTCTATTGGCATATACCTTTGGTAATATCTCTCCGAACATCAATATCAGAAAAGTTGCCACGATCACTTCCAATAAAAAGCGTACTGATATAAAATTGAACAACTTAAAGGTGATATTTGAGAATAAGGTGTCGCCAATGATAGCAAAAAGAAGTACCACCCCAATATTTATGGCATTATTTGCTATTAGTATTGTTGCCAATAGCTTTTTAGGCCGATCCAGTAATTTGACAATGATTTTGCCCCTTGAGGTCTTGTCTTGTTCAATTGCGTTTAAATCTGTAACTGAAAGACCGAATAAAGCAACCTCTGCCCCAGAAATTAGTGCCGAACAAAGCAATAATAGCATAAGGACACAAATTCTGAGTATAAAGGTACTCTCAAAGGCTATAAAATTCAGATAAAAACTAAGGGGATCCGGGTCCAATAGTTAAAATTTTGAATTGATTTGTTTAAAATGGTAAATCATCATCCTGCTCTGGCTCAACGGTTGGGGTCGGTTCAGCTGTCTTTGTCGGAGCCTCTGTTTGCGATTGTTGCTGCTGACCACTTGCCTGGGCATTCGCCATGCTTTCCTTTTTCGTAGATAGAAAAGTAAAATCCTGAACATGTACCTCGGTGGTATATCTTGTATTACCATCTTCACCTTGCCATTGTCTATTTTTTAAACGGCCTTCAACGTATATTTTATCGCCTTTACTAAGATATTTTTCGCAAATTTCAGCAGCTTTGTTTCGCACCACAATATTGTGCCATTCGGTATTGGTCACGCGTTCACCGGTTTGCTTGCTCGTATAGGTCTCATTTGTAGCAATTGGAAACCTTCCAATACTTCCACCACCTTCAAAATAGTGCATTTTCACTTCATCTCCCAAATGCCCGATCAGCATTACTTTATTTAATGTTCCACTCATAATTTTTGTCTAATGCCCAAAAGTACTAAATTTTAAATGTTTTAATAAAATCAGCTATTAAAACCGGCACGGGATATTGGTCCAAAGTCCCTAATTGAATTCCTTCCTTCAACGCAGTATCCGTTTTTAATATCCAAAACTTGGTGTGCAAATGTTGGTGCGAGAGCTTATGTATTATGTCATTTGTATTGAATTGATAAATTTCAGGCGAATCATTGATACTAATTACCTCCTTAATCCCTGCTTCCAATTCTTTTTGATCGATTTTCTTCTTCGTTTCCAATAATGGAAACTCCCAAAGATTTTGCCAAATACCCTTTCCTTCCCTTTGTTTTAAAACTGTTTTATTGGATGAATCAATAACAACTAAATAATTAAAATATCTGTTTCTGACCTTGGTTTTATTCAATTTAACCGGCAGTTGATTCACTTTATTCTTTTGCAGTGCCACGCAACCATTTTTCAAAGGGCAGATACCGCAGTTAGGGTTCTTTGGAGCACATTGTATTGCCCCAAACTCCATTATGGCTTGGTTGTAATCCCTTATGTTATCCACATCCATTACCTCTCTAGCCAACTTTTTGAAATAATCGGCTCCCTTGCCACTGTTTATAGGGATCCCAACCCCGTAGTACCGTGACAAAACCCTGAAGACATTACCGTCGACAACAGGTTCGGGTTGATCAAAGCAGATTGAGGCAATGGCGCTAGCCGTATAGTCGCCAACCCCTTTCAATTTCTTCAGTTCTTTATAGGTGTCCGGAAATTTCCCCTCATAATCGGTAACTATTGTTTTTGCAGTTGCATGAAGGTTCCTGGCCCTAGAGTAATACCCTAGTCCCTGCCATAATTTAAGAATTCTTTCCTCAGGTGCATTTGCCAAATCTTGAACTGTAGGAAACTGCTCGGTAAATCGCAAATAGTAAGGCAATCCTTGTGCAACCCTCGTTTGCTGAAGCATTATTTCGGAAAGCCAAATCCTATAGGGATCTTTAGTTCGCCTCCAAGGTAGGGTCCGCTTATTTTTTGCATACCAAATAAGAATTTTTTGCGAAAAAATCATGTGCTTGAATACTATAAGATAAAAGTAGGTGTTTATATACTTAAAATTAGTTGATTAGCGCAAAAGAATGAATTTAATTTATATATTTGCAAGCCGAAAAAACATACAGAAAATATAATACTCAAGATGACGAAAGCGGAAATTGTATCGAAAATCTCAGATAAACTGGGAATTGAAAAAGGAGATGTTCAAGCAACTGTTGAATCCTTTATGGAAGAGGTAAAGACCTCTTTGGAAAGTGGTGACAATGTTTACCTAAGAGGGTTCGGAAGTTTTATAATTAAGACCAGGGCAGAAAAAACCGGTCGAAACATCTCTAAAAACACCACCATCAAAATACCGGCACATAATATTCCGGCATTTAAACCGGCAAAGGTTTTTGTAGAAGGAGTTAAAAGTAACGTTCAAGTAAAATAATAATCAATAAATAAGAACTTTATGCCGAGTGGTAAGAAAAGAAAAAGACATAAGGTAGCTACCCACAAGCGCAAGAAACGCCGGAGAGCTAACCGACACAAGAAAAAGTAGTTGAGATCAACTACTTTTTCGTTTAATACGTTCATTGACATAGAAATTCTTAAAAAGAATTTCGACGGGTTTATACAACCTGTTATTACTATTGTTTAATCTATCTGTTCGTTCCATCAATATATAGGAGCGCAGATATAAATAAAATCAGGTGAATAGAGAATTAATCGTAAGATCTAGTTCCGACGCCGTCGATTTTGCCTTACTAAAAGAAGGAAAACTCACTGAATTACACAAAGAGGAAGACAATAACGATTTTTCTGTTGGCGATATATTCTTGGCCAAAGTAAGAAAGCCTGTTACCGGTCTTAACGCAGCCTTTGTTAATGTAGGTTATGAAAAAGATGCCTTTCTGCATTATCATGATCTAGGGCCGCAATTGTCCACAATGCTAAAATTCATAAAACAAGTGAGTACGGGAAAACTCAGGGACTATTCCTTGAAGAACTTTCCATTGGAAAAAGATATTGACAAACATGGCAGCATCAATGAGGTCATAAAAGCAAATCAATCCTTATTAGTACAAATTGTTAAGGAACCCATTTCTACCAAAGGACCAAGAATAAGTTCCGAGCTTTCATTAGCCGGACGCTATTTGGTTATGGTACCCTTTTCTGAACGCGTATCGGTCTCACAGAAGATCGGGAGTAAAGAAGAAAAAGATAGGCTAAAAAGACTCGTGAAGAGTATTAAGCCAAAAGGATTTGGTGTGATTATCCGAACAGTTGCCGAAGGCAAAAAAGTCGCGGAGTTAGATAAAGATCTAGAAAACTTGCTGAACAAGTGGACAGCAATGTGTAAGAAATTGTATAAAGCGCCAACCCCCTCAAAAGTATTGGTAGAGCTCAATAGGGCCTCAAGTATCTTAAGGGATGTCTTCAACGATTCTTTTACAGGAATACAAGTTGATGATCAAACGCTTTATGATCAAATTAAGGATTATGTACAGGAAATAGCCCCTGGCAAAGAATCTATTGTGAAGTTATATAGTTCTTCGATTCCGATTTTTGAAAAGTTCGGGATTGAAAGACAAATCAAGACTTCATTTGGCCGTACTGCTTCGATGAGCAAAGGAGCGTACTTGATCATAGAACATACCGAAGCACTGCATGTAATTGATGTGAATAGTGGCAACCGTTCTAACAAAGCCAAAAATCAAGAAGATACAGCCTTAGAGGTAAATATGTTGGCAGCTTCCGAGATTGCAAGACAATTACGCCTGCGTGACATGGGAGGAATTATCGTTGTTGATTTTATCGACATGGTAAAGGCACCGCACAGAAGAAAGCTTTTTGACCATCTTAGGGATGAAATGAAAGATGATCGGGCAAAGCATAAAATATTACCTCCAAGTAAATTTGGTCTTGTACAGATAACCCGGCAACGGGTTCGCCCCGAAATGAATATTAAGACAACTGAGGAAGACCCCAATCGGGCGGGGCGGGAGATAGAAGCTCCGATTGTCTTGATAGACAAAATAAATGTAGACCTTGAAAAACTTTTGAAGGGCCCTAAGAAGGACAGTAAAATCACATTGAACATACATCCTTTCATTGCCGCTTATATTACCAAAGGTTTTCCATCAATACGTTCAAAATGGTTTATGGAGCATAAGAAATGGATCAAGATCCAACCCAGGGATGCGTATACATATCTAGAATACCGTTTTAAGGATAAAAACGGTAAAACCATATACTAAATCAAAAGCGACTTCAGCAACGGAGTCGCTTTTTTTTATTCCTTGCTAGAAGGTTTGGATTAAGAAAGTTGGTTATAATTAATTTAGTAATTTACTCTAATCAAAAAACCAACCAATGTGAAAGGATAAAAGAATTCTATATTTTGCTTAAAAAATCCATACCGTATACAATTTCCGAAGCCACCAAAAAATTGGAAGGCTATTGTGCGTACCAGGAACGCTGTCATAAGGATGTTGTGACCAAATTAAAGGAGATGCGCATGATTCCAGAGGCTAGAGATCAAATAGTAACCCATTTGATCCAAGAGAATTATTTGAACGAAGAACGTTTTGCCAAAAGTTTTGCCCGCGGAAAGTTCCGGATAAAAAAGTGGGGCAGAAACAGAATAATCAACGAACTCAAATTTAGGGCAATTTCAAAACATAATATCAAAACGGCACTTGCAGAAATTAAGGAATCTGATTATTTGGAAACATTGGACAGGCTAGCGGAAAATCGCTTGGATAATATCAAAGAAGCGAACGTTCAGAAAAGAAAAAGAAAACTTGCCGATTATTTATTGTATCGCGGTTGGGAAAGTCATTTGGTGTATGGCAAAATCAAGGAGCTTATCAAATAATTTAGGTCTCACCAACGCTCTAGCTTGCATTTCTAGCCCTTATGGGTTCTTAATATTGCCTGTTCATTCTTCCATTCTATCCATTTTTGACCCCGTATCTTTCTCATGAGTCCATCATAATTGCGCATCACAAATACATTGTAAAAGGCAGCAAATAAATTTTTGGGGTTATTTGCTATAGCCCGTAAGCTCATTGAAAATCCAGGCGTAATATATTTCATATAATGCCAATACCCCTCTGGTATGTATAAAACTTCCCCATGGTTTAAATGCGTTTTATGGCCATTGGCATTTTTCAAGGCTGGCCATTTTTCATAATCGGGATTCATGAAATCAATGCTCTCATGGGTAATCAAAGAATGGGGTACCTTGTACAGATGTTTCGTTTGGGATTGGGAAAATAAGATACATTCCTTTTTCCCCTCAAAATGAAAATGAAAGATATTGGCCAAGTCGATATCAAAATGCATGAATGTGTGGGAGTCCTTACCCCCAAAGAAGAGCATGGGCAGGGTTTTCATTAATCGCAGTCCAAAATCGGGATAGACAAAGTCACTTTGAAGTTTTGGTATTTCTTTCAAGATGTTCCAAAGAAATATTCGGTATTTGGTGGGCTCTTTTTGAAGCAGATCAATATAATCCGACATCTTCATTTTGGCATGTGGCTCATTAAAGCCATCCTTATGATGCACTGGCCGATCATCGTACAAAGGCACTTCGATATCCCCGGCAATTTCTCGCATATAGTTCAAATCCCATTTGGAAAACGCAGGCCAGTCCTCAATGAACCGCTCAATGACGACAGGTTTCTGAGGCTTAAAATATTCTTTGATAAAAACCTCTTTGGTGATGGTCTTTACCCTTGGTATTTCGTTTAAGTTCAAGTCAAATTGGGTTGAATTCAACAATAAATTTATAAAACCCTGGGGAACTTCTTAAAATCTATTTATGATATCGAATCAGCGCTTCAATTTTGCCTTTTGTTTGGCTTGTTCATTACGAGCGATAGTATGTCCTGGTCTTGACCATTTTGGCTTCTCCCCTAGCGATTCATACTCAGAGTCCTGTGCCTCAATCGTTTGAGGCTGTGCCGATTTTGCAAATGGTTTTTGTGGATTTAATCCTAGTACTTCGAACATGGCCATATCTTCATTGACGTCGGGGTTTGGTGTGGTCAATAATTTGTCCCCGGCAAAAATGGAATTGGCTCCAGCAAAGAAACAAAGGGCCTGACCTTCCCTACTCATTCCCGTTCTTCCGGCAGAAAGCCTTACCTGGGTTTCAGGCATCACGATACGCGTCGTGGCTACCATGCGAATCATATCCCAAATTTCAATGGGTTCAATATCTTCCATAGGGGTTCCTTCTACGGCGACCAGAGCATTAATAGGAGTGGATTCAGGTTGTGGATTCAGTGACGAAAGTGCGACCAGCATCCCGGCCCTATCCTCCAACTTCTCCCCCATACCAATAATACCACCGCTACAAACGGTAATATTACTCTTGCGCACATGGTCAATGGTTTCCAATCGGTCTTCAAATGCCCTTGTCGATATTACATCCTTGTAATAATCCTCAGAAGTGTCGAGATTATGGTTATAAGCATATAAGCCCGCTTCAGATAAACGTTTGGCCTGGTTTTCAGTGACCATACCCAGCGTGCAACAAACCTCCATATCCAATTTGTTTATGGTTCGTACCATTTCGAGTACCTGATCAAATTCAGGACCATCTTTTACGTTACGCCATGCAGCCCCCATACAAACACGTGAGCTCCCCGATTCTTTTGCGCGCAAAGCCTGTGCTTTTACCTGGGATACCGACATGAGGTCATTGCCTTCTATATCGGTATGATATCTAGCTGCTTGCGGGCAATACCCACAATCCTCTGAACAACCTCCTGTCTTTATCGAAAGTAAGGTAGAAACCTGCACTTCGTTCGGATTATGGCGTTTTCGGTGAACGGTAGCCGCTTCGTAGAGCAATTCCATTAAGGGTTTATTGTAGATTCCAAGAATTTCCTCCTTGGTCCAATCGTGTCTTGTAGTACTCATACGTTTAGCTTAAATAAGCGTCAAAATTAATCTATAATCCTTAGATATTGTCAAAATTAATAGTATTAATTACATTCAATTATCTGGATTGAGGGTTTGAAAATTTGATTTCAAGAATGGGTAGCACTCAGTAGGATACTAACGGCATTCCCACCAAAACCGACGGCATTCACCAGTACCTTCTTTATTTTTTTTGGGCTTGGAGTTGAAGGGTCAAAAGGCGTTCCTATGAACTTATTGTACCGAAGCATGAGAATTGCCAGTTCAATACTTAACATTCCTGAGGCTCCGAATGTATGGCCCACTTTCCATTTATTCGTTGTCAGAGATGGAATTTTGTTTCGAAATACTTTATCGATGGCCTCTTTTTCCGACAAGTCCCCTTTTACTGTTCCTGGCGCATGCAATAGTAGTACATCCACTTCATCCGGCTCAATAGCGCTAATAGCCATTTTCATGGACCGTTGAAAACAAAGGGCATCCGTTGATATTGAAATGTTATGTTCCAAGGGTTCGGTTGCATATCCGACTCCTTCAATGATTGCCATTGAATTGTCATTGATTCCCACCTCCAAACAAGCCGTTGAAGCAGCTTCTCCCAAAACCATGGTATTCTGTTTTTTTTGCCAGTCCATGGCCCTACATGGATATGTCTTTTCGACCGTGCTCAAAGTGACACTTGGCTTCGCATAAATACGCATGGCCTTCATTTGTGCAATAGTAAAAGGAGTTAACGGAGCCTCACTTCCTCCAACCAAAAACTTGTCGGCCATTCCGCTCCTAAGCCAAGCAACCCCATTTAAAAGGGCGTGTAGCGCTGTGGAACAGGTGATGGAATGCGAAATCTCCGGCCCTTGTGTCTGCAGATCATGGGCTAACCAGGAAGATATATTGCCCATGGTGGTAGTTGGTGACGATAAGGTAGATGCATTTTTGGAACTTAAGAATTCTGCGTGATATTTTTCGAAGAGTGATGTAGCCCCTCGTGAAGAACCAATATTAATTCCGAAATTATCGGAAGGTGACCATCCCGCTTTTTCAACAGCCCGTCTAGACGCATATATCGCATAAAGCACTGAATTATCC
>JAHHKH010000032.1 GCA_018679695.1 Maribacter sp. | reverse complement strand
TCTGAAGTCAGCATGATATGATTTAGTACAGGACATTTAAAATAAAATGAAATTAAGGACCTTTTGCTCGAAAAGCCCACTAATAAAAAAGCACTTCTTTGAAGTGCTTTTTTTTGTAAAGATCAACCAATTTTAATTAGCTATTCTTCCACTTCTATATCCATTAACCCAATTGAACGATTATGTTCGTCATGATACAGATTCAGGATATTGATATTCGCTTTGATAAGGTCTTTTGTTTCCAATAGGATACTAAAATAGAGTGTAGTATTCTTAGGACTTGTTGACTCCGCCGAACGTGTTCGTACCACTTGTTCTTGTATTGCCTCCTCAACTTTGTCCAATATCGCCTGCTTTTCTTCAATGATTCCAGGAACGATTACTTCGAAAGTTCTTGCTTGGAATACTTCCCTTATTTTTCCGAAAAGATGAACTAATTTATCATTAATTTCCAATAGCTCTTCGGCTTGTTTTTTCTTCAAAGCCTTATGATTGTTGTTTACATGTTTATGACTCACTTTTGCAATTAAACTGGAAGATTGTGCCACATCCTGTAAACTTCCGATCACATCTATATAAAACTTGCTTGCCCCTAAATAAGAATCATCAAGCTCTTTTATGAAATAGAAGATATCATTTTGTAATTCCTCAATCTCATTTTCCAATTTAATAACCGTGTTCTTCGCTTTTTTAAGCGTATCCAGATCCTGATCGATCAAACCATTGATGGTCGTATGATTTATTTTACTGACCCGCTTAAGGGCTTTCGATATATTGTCCGAACTTTCTTCGATTACCCCATGAATTGAACTGCTCTCAGCTCTACTAAGACTGTCCTCTGCCTTAACCGCTCTTGTTCTCTTAGTATGGCCTATATAGTTTCTTATTAATAATAATACGGCCAACAATAGTAAAACGGCTATCATGGTACCACCTCCTAAATGGATTAGGTAGGCAACCGTACCCGCGGCAATGAACGCACAAATGGCCGTGAAGAACCAGCCACCAATTACATTCAATACGCCGGCAACTCTATACACCGCACTTTCGCTTCCCCAGGCTCTATCGGCCAATGAGGTACCCATGGCTACCATAAAGGTTACATAGGTGGTTGATAATGGTAATTTCATTGAAGTTGCAATTGATATGAGAACACTGGCTACCATAAGATTTACAGCAGCACGAACCATGTCAAAAGCCGGAAGTTCATGTTTCCTGCCTTTTGGGAGTTCTATCACGGGCTTGGTAAATTGTTTTTCGACTCGCTCCTGAATTGAATTGGGAACCACAGTAGTCGTATATTTTGAAGCTAAAATGGTAAACCGAACCAAATTTCTTGACAACATATTGGGTTGAAAACGCTCTTTTGCTTCACCCTCTCGTGATAAGTTAATTTCAGTTTGGGTAACATACCTTGCTTTTTTGGAGAACCATAATGTCAAAACCATGACCAAACCTGCAATAAATAGGAAAAATGTAGGTGTTGGCACTTTTTTTCCTAAAACATCCATTGCGAATTCAGTAGCAGGTACCCCAGCCGCTGTCCATGCTTCGTATGATTGATATGCGGCTATGGGCACACCGATAAAATTGACCAAATCGTTACCTGCAAAGGCCAATGCCAATGCGAAAGTACCCACGGCGATTATGAGTTTGTAAATATTCTTTTTGAATACTGCTACCACGATATAGGATAAAAAGGTCCAAATCACAAAACTAATGGCAACGATAATTGCGGTTTTACCTTCGATCATAGGTTCAATTTCGGCGTAATAATCGGTGCCTTTCAATCCTTTGATAAAGATAAAATAGGTAATTGCGGCTAATGCAACCCCACCAAATACCGCACCGACCCACTTGGCTTTTCTTTCGAAATTATAGGATAATAACAATCGCGATACATATTGAACTATGGCACCAACCGAGAAGGCAACCACTACCGAAAGTAGTATACCTAGAATAATCTCCGTAGCCTTCGTAGTATTGATATAGTTTACTACTTCTGAGAATGAATCGCCAGCAGCACCAATCTTTATCAAGGCCATTGCCACTGCAGCACCCAAGAGTTCAAATACAATGGAAACTGTTGTAGATGTAGGCATTCCAAGCGTATTGAAGAAGTCGAGCAAGAGGATATCGGTAATCATTACTGCCATGAAAATAATCATGATTTCGCTGAACATAAATTCACCCGGAACGAAAATACCCTTACGGGCAACCTCCATTAGTCCACTTGAGAAAATTGCGCCACAGAAGATACCCAAACTGGCAACAATCATGATGGTTTTAAAGGAAATGGCCTTGGAACCAAGGGCAGAATTCAAAAAATTAACGGCATCATTACTAACACCTACGACAAGATCGGCGATGGCTAAAACGGCAAGCGCGATGATCATTAAAAAGTAAATATTATCCATAATCTATATTGGTTGGTAAAAGATATAAAAATGATGATATATGTTGATAAAAAATATGACTTATATCAGTATTATGTACCTTAACTTTATTGTTACATTCTAATATCCATCAATTTAAGAATAAGGAAAGAATGTTGAAAGTAACGCCGTAAACATAGGATATGTTTAGACATCCAAAGTTAAGAAATCGTTAAGAAGTTAATATTTGGATAAAGCATTTATCAAAGTAGTTAATTGATAAAGGCTTTATTTCTTTCTTTTGTGTTTTAGGACTACTGCATCACTATAAAAAATGATTTCCTCTGCGATGTTCTTGATCAAATCGCCAACACGTTCCAATTTTTTAATAACTGAAAATAAGAACAGGGCTTCTTTGATCAGGGTAGGATCTTTTTGGATTTCCGTTTCAAGAATTTTGAAAGATTTTATATTGATTTTATCTAAAATCTTATCCTTTTTAAAAACCTTACGAGCCACTTTAACATCAGTTTCCTCGAATGCGACCGTAATGTTCTCCATCATTGTTTTTGTTG
>JAHHKH010000451.1 GCA_018679695.1 Maribacter sp. | reverse complement strand
AACCGGATACAACAAAAGTGTAGTATTGGCATACCTTACCGGCCTGTAGTATATTTTCCCTGCGCTTTACGTTACGACGTGAAATTCTACTTTCAATTAGGGCGATTTCTGCTTCCTCAAATGGGAGGTAGGTTTCGAAGTGTTTAATAAGAGTTGCGGCCTTCATTACTGAAAAATACATCTTTTCCTGTACTTTTATATTCTTGTCAATCTAACTTTTTAAATATCATCGGCATGCTTTCTACATCAAATGCTTGCATATCAACTAGTTTTAAATTCTTGACCATTTTAAGGGTCGTCTCTTTATAATGTATAAAATGTGGGGTTTGGAGATGTGATTCATACGCCGCTTTGTTGGCATAGATTTCCAAAAGCCTAATTTGTGTAGGATCCTCTTTTTGGAACATGGGATAGATACAAATCACTCCGGGCTCCAGCCTGACGGATGCTTCAGACTCCTCTTTTAAGATGGCTATATATTCGTCCAAGTAATTGGGATCGATTTCGATTTCAGCCATTCGGATCATCATATCACCTTTGCTAAAGTTGGTTTTATCTTTTTTTGATCCTTGATTACAGGAACTTACCGATATGACCATTAATAGAAAAAGCCATCCAAATATTTTAAGTCTCATGTTGATATGTGTTAGTCCAGTCCTTTTTTCTGTAACCACTCCGACATCAGGTCGGCCACTTCCACATTGTTGAGATCGGAAAACGGAAAATGGGTGTTCCCTTTGATTCCGACTTCGGGTAGGTGTACGACCGTAACATCGCCACCGTGCTTGTTAACCACATCACACCATTTTCGTGCCATTTCAAGACGTACGCGCCAACCGTCGGTTCCGGGGTTGGGGTCATATGTAGCTGGTATAAAGTCGCCATAATAAATGATGATCGGGATTTTGGTCAGCTTCATAAATTTCTCTTTGGAAACACCAACAGCCTCCAATGCCCCTGAAGAACTTTCAATAGGTTCCGGTACTTCCCCTTCAGGAAAAGGGAAACCCGAGCCGGGTTCATAGGAGACAATGGCCTTAACGTTATCGTTTTTCATGGCGGTCGCCCAACCGAAACCTCCGGAGTGGGAATGGGTCACCAAAATGCCTTCGCCAATTTTATCGAAGAGCTGGGATGTGGCATCGGTAATGACTTCCGTGTCAAATCCCCCGATATTGGGCGTCATTTGCCTGAAATATTGGTTTAGCGTTTCCTCGTCCTGGGCAAACTGTACCCCGGGGAAATAATCAGGCCATACCCCGACCCGAAAAATATTGAACCAAAACTGCTCATCTGGCGTGGGGGTTATCGTGGCTTCCACAGTGCTTTTCCCGGCCCTGCCCCGTCTGGGCTGGTCCATCACATAGGTGCTGAAACCACGTCGTAGAAAAATATTCTGGTAGCCTTCCCGTCCATCGGGAGTAGTTTCCCAGGTCTTTGAAAACTGGCCGATTCCGTGCCACATGACCAAGGGATATTTTCGGGCATCTACAGGAATTTGATAATAAATATAGGCATGGTCCCCATGAAAAGTCTGGCCCTCTGGACCACGTTTGATGGCATCAAAAGTTCCTAAGGTTTCAATAACGCTACCGCCCACAGCAAAGCTACCCTGGTCTTGGATGGTCATGGGTTCTTTTTGGGCAAATATTTTGGATACCATTACCAATGAGATTCCAATAGATAAAAATAGTGTTGCTTTTGTGTACTTCATAGTTAAGATTTTAAAATATTTGATATATCCAAATAGACCTTGCTTTTTACTACCTACTTCAAGTATTCCTTGTCTGTTACAGGTTCGAGCCATTCCGTTGGTCCGTCTACGCGGCTGGTAATGGCAATTTGAATAAATTCTTTATCGGCACTTGCCCCGTGCCAATGTGGGAGGTTTGCCGGACATTTGACCACATCCCCTTTATGCAGCATTTTTTTAGCACTTCCCTTTTCCTGATAGTAGCCTACGCCATCCAAAGCCATAATAATTTGTCCGTTGGGATGGGAATGCCAATTTGACCTTGCCCCGGGATCAAACGTTACCGTTCCCACAGAATTTTGGTTCACGCTATCGGCCCTCACTTGCATATGCACCCAAACATCGCCGATGAAATTGTTATTCGTGATTTTTTCGCCTTTCGGAAAAATCAATTCATGTTGTGTCGTTAAATCGACGGTTTCATTTTTCTCCTCCGATGGTTTACAGGAAAAGATAATCATTCCGATCAAGACAATCGCTAAAAGATTTTTGCTACTCATAGGGATTCATTTAAAAGGTTGTTTTGGTAGAAGTCCACTAGTTTGTTTACCGCTTGATCAACATATTCTGGTTTCCAATAGGTTTCGATATGCGTGGCACCTTCAATTAGCAATAATTCCTTCGTTTTTGCGTGGGTGGCTTTCTTAAAGGCTTCATCCGTCATATAATAAGTATCCGCCTTACTACCAGCCATCATCAACAAGGGTTGGTCGATCAAATCCATATTCGTAGCGGCGTCAAACGTCATTAAATACAGCAAACTGCTCATCGTATAACGAAAAGTCGAATTCGGATGTGCGTGTGTTTTTCCGTAGTACATATACCCTTCACGATAGAGTTCAAATGGAATATTGTTCAATGCTGCTTCCTCTGTAATCATAGGGCCATTGGCCGCGTAGATTATTTCTCCTCCGCCGGCTTCTTGAGCTCTTGCATCTGATGCTTGTTTCAATCGTTCTTGAATGGTATTCACTTGTGAGTTCATAAATCCGTTGCGTCTTACCACACCTGAGTTGAACATACTTAAGGTGGCAATGGCCTTAAATCGCTTGTCGGACTGGGCCGCCTTTAGGGAATACCCACCCCCGCCACAAATACCGAGCAAACCTATCTTTTCGGAATCCACACCTTTGTATTGGGATATGAAATCCGCCATTCCATGGATATCTTCGATACGGTTTTGAGGGATGTCCACGTTGCGTGGGTTGCCGCCACTGGCACCTTGATAAGCGGCATCGGCCGTAATGGTAAGATAGCCTGCTTCCGCCAATCGCTGTGCGTACAGCCCCGCTACCTGCTCTTTGACCCCTCCATTAGGATGGGCGACGACTATCGTTGGATATTTCTCGGCAGCATCGTAATTGGCTGGAGTATACACGTTTGCCGCGATGTCCAATCCGTTCAGGGTATAAGTAACGGGATGAATGTTCACTTTCCCTTTTACATTTTGGGTAATGGCCCCCTCGTACACCAAGGTAAATGGGTTTTTCTCACTTTGAGCCATAAT
>JAHHKH010000437.1 GCA_018679695.1 Maribacter sp. | reverse complement strand
GTGCCAAACAACCCGTCACTTTTTGTGAAAATTATCTGCCCTGGCTTGATAAGTTAAAAGACCTGGTTGATGAAGTAGATTTTATATCTATCCATACCTACCCTGTATGGGAGTATAAGAACATTCATGAGGCTATGGAATATACCAAGCAAAATTATTATGCCGTTGCTGATACCTATCCAACTATACCAGTGGTAATTACCGAAGCCGGATGGACCACTTTTTCCAATGGAAGAGGCATTTGCCCAAGTAATGTGAGTGAGGAACATCAGTGTATATACTACAATGATTTGATCAGTTGGTGTGAGGAAGCGGACATTCTAACCTTTGTCTTTGAAGCTTTTGATGAATCATGGAAAGGATCGGAGGAAGCTCTGGAACCTGAAAAACACTGGGGATTATTCAAAGAGGATAGAACTCCGAAACTGGTAATGAGTGAGCTATTTGCACATGAAACCGTTAAATCCAATCTTTAGCATACCATAGCGGTTTAAGGCAATGAGAGCCCAATTGCTTTACAGTAAAAACAAAGATTTCAATACAAACCGATTTTCGACAAAAACAGCTATTGACCCCAAGAAAAAAGAAGTTGTTCTTGGGTAATAATCAAGACAGTTGGTCAAATTGCTATTTAGCAACATTCACCGATCGGGTCTCGCGTATTACGGTGACTTTAACTTGGCCTGGGTAAGTCATATCCGTCTGTATTTTTTGGGAGATTTCGAACGACAACTGGGCAGCCTTATCATCACTTACCTTTTCACTTTCAACGATGACCCTTAATTCCCTACCAGCTTGTATGGCATAGGCCTTTTGAACACCGCCAAAGGCGAAAGCAATCTCTTCCAGGTCTTTCAATCGCTGAATATAAGAATCCAACACTTGTCTTCTCGCCCCGGGGCGTGCCCCACTAATGGCGTCACAAACTTGGATTATTGGTGAAATCAAAGTCTTCATTTCAATCTCATCGTGGTGGGCTCCAATCGCATTGCATACATCGGGCTTTTCACCATATTTCTCAGCCCACTGCATACCCAATATAGCGTGAGGTGTTTCAACCTCAGCTTCTGTATTAGGCACTTTACCAATGTCATGTAGAAGTCCGGCACGTTTCGCCAATTTTGGATTCAATCCCAACTCAGCGGCCATAACACCACATAGTTTGGCAACCTCCCTGGAGTGCTGTAACAAGTTTTGACCATAGGAAGAACGATATTTCATTCTACCAACTGCCTTGATCAATTCAGGATGAAGTCCGTGAATACCCAAATCGATTACCGTGCGCTTACCTATCTCAACAATTTCCTGTTCAATTTGCTTCTCGGTCTTACGAACGATTTCCTCAATACGGGCAGGGTGGATCCTTCCATCTGTAACTAATTTGTGGAGCGATAAGCGGGCAATTTCCCTTCTTACCGAATCAAAACAAGATAAAATTATGGCCTCTGGTGTATCGTCAACGATGATCTCAACTCCTGTAGCCGCTTCAATGGCACGGATATTCCTTCCTTCGCGACCTATGATCCTACCTTTTACGTCATCAGATTCTAAATTAAAGACCGAAACACAATTCTCTACCGCCTCCTCTGTGCCAATACGTTGAATGGTATTGATCACAATTTTTCGAGCCTCTTGTTGTGCAGTTAGCTTAACCTCTTCCATAGTGGTCTGCAAATAAGCCATAGCATCGGTTTTGGCAGTTTCCTTTAACGATTCCATCAACTGACTTTTGGCATCCTCAGCCGATAGCCCCGAAATGACCTCTAATTGTTGAACTTGGTTTTTATGCAGTTTTTCAAGTTCGGTTTGCTTCTTATTGTAATATTCCTCTTTATGGGAAACATCCCTGAGTTTACCCTCGAGCTGCAAATTCAATTTTTTGCTTTTGGCGAGTTCATTACTAATCTGTGATTCCTTATCCCTCGTACGTTTTTCAGCTTCGGATATCTTTTTGTCTTTATTGAGAATAACTTTTTCATGCTCAGCCTTAAGCTCCAAAAACTTTTCCTTGGCCTGGAAAATTTTATCCTTCTTAATATTCTCCCCTTCAATCTTTGCCTCCTTAAGGATGGAATTTGCTTCCTTTTTAGCATTGGCAATGATCTTTGATGCCTTGCCTTTTTCCATGAATTTCGCAATAACAAATCCTACAACGAGACCTGCAATTCCTATTAATATAAGTGTAGTACTGTCCATAATCCAATAATTAAAAAAAAACCCACATTGGAGAAGTTTTGTACAAACTCCAGAAAACAGGTTTAGGGCTACCAGACTGATCAAGGATCCTTATACGAGTAAGGCCTGCTTTTACAATCTAAACTCACCCTTTTTAAACAAATTAATGTTGAGTTCGTCAAAAGATATTACCAATGTGGGCAGTAACTTAATGTATTTAAAAGAACTTATTTAATACCAAGCTTTGAATTTACCAATTCGTCCAATGACCGCAAACGTTCAGTGGCTTTCAAGGTTCCTTCGGATTGATCAATGCCTCCTTGTTCTATTTTTGAGGCAAACTGAAGTGCACACATAGCGAGCACATCCTGCTTGTCCCTAACGGCATAATTCTGCTCAAACTTCTTTGCCAATTGCTCAATATTCTTTGCGGCTTTCCTTAACCCTTCCTCTTGGCTGGGATCAATCGTCAGAGGGTAGACCCTATCGGCGATGGAAAGCTTAATTTTGAGCTTTTCTGACATACCATTATGAACTTTACACGGCGAGTTGGGCAATACAATGGTCCAACTCCCTAATCAATGTATTTATTTTAAGCTTAGCTTCTGTTTTATTCGTATTACTGCCTAGCATCGAATTTGCAAGTTTTAGCGAATTGTATTTCTGTTCCCATTCAGAAACAGTTTTAATCGTTGAATCTTTGTCGTTTCTTGTTGAAATCAATTCTGCTTCCAACTTCTGGTTAGCTTGCTGCAACAACTCTAATTTATGCAACAACTTGCTAATTTTGTTTTCCAGGGAATCAACAATTTTAACCAATTCGCTCATATGCAATTCTCAATGCGTATTACACAAAGTTAACATACATCTAACGACTTCGCAATTCTTTTTTGAATTATTCTTTAAGTAATACTTTCATAGCCCGTATTCCGCTGGCTACCCTTACGAATTATAGAATTCTTTGCAGATTTTTAACTATCCAAGCCGTTAATTACATTCATCTTTTTAAATTTATCCCTTATTTG
>JAHHKH010000395.1 GCA_018679695.1 Maribacter sp. | reverse complement strand
GATTGAAGCCACTCACCCGGAGGCGGTTTCCGCATTTGGAACTATATATGAACATTTAGAGGTGGTTGAAAAGGCTGCCCCTTTGGGCATTCACGTAATGGTTGAAAAACCAATGGCAGTGAACTTAGAGCATGCAAAAAAAATGGAAGCCCTGGCCAAAAAGTATAACATCCATCTGCTTACGAATTACGAAACTACATGGTATCCTACCAATCATAAAGCCTACAAATTAGTTGAGCAGGATGCTATCGGAGCTATAAAAAAAGTGGTAGTAAGAGACGGACACAAAGGGCCCAAAAAAATAGGCGTAAACAAAGAGTTTTTGGTCTGGTTAACAGATCCTGTTCAAAACGGTGGGGGTGCAATTACCGATTTTGGCTGCTATGGTGTCAACCTAATGACCTGGTTGATGAAAGGCGAAAAACCTCTTACGGTTACGGCAGTAACACAACAACTACAACCCCAGAATAACCCAAAGGTTGATGACGATGCGACTATAATTTTAAAGTATCCCAACGCCAACGCAATTGTACAAGCTTCCTGGGATTGGCCTATAGGAAGAAAGGATATGGAAATTTATGGTCTGAAAGGCGTGATCTATGCAGATAATCGGCACGACCTTCGTCTGCGTATTTCTGAGGGTTATGATGGCTATTCTGAAGAATCCTATAAATTGGAAGAAATGAATGCCCCATTCAATGATCCCTACGCTTTATTTGCCGCAGTCATTAAAAACGAACTTACCCTTGAGCCCTTTGATCTATCCTCACTCGAAAATAATATGATAGTGATGGAAATTTTGGACGCAGCCATCATGAGTGCTAAAACTAATAAAACGATTGAAATTAAAAAATAACTGATGCCAACATCGCATAAGCTTATTGCATAAAAACAATGACTATTCATTAACTTCACTCAAAATCAACGAGGTATTATACGAGAACTTTACAAAACACAAATCAGAGTACTAAAATGAGAAGAACATCGACTACATTAATTCTATTAGCCCTATTTTTTCTTTTATCGTCACACGAACTATTTCTAAAGTCTGACAGCTACTTTTTTAAAGAAAATAGCCAGCAAGAACTTTACCTTTTTAATGGAACATTTGACAAAAGTGAAAATGTGATATCAAGAGATAGAATTATCAATCCAAAGATCCTTGGTCCTAATTACGAATTTAAACCTTCATCGGATGATTACTATGATAAAGGTGAAATCACCTTTTTAAAATTTAAAACCGGGAATGCAGGTACCTATGTAGCCGGGATTTCGACTAAACCAAGAAGTATAGAACTTAGCGGAGAAAGTTTTACTACGTACCTGGAACACGAAGGTTTGACAGAGGTGATCTCGGAAAGAAAATACAAAGGGATTTCTGACCAGGCTGCCTATGAAAAGTATTCCAAACATGTAAAAGCCATATTTCAGGTAGACAAAAAAAGAACTGACACCTTTTCATCTCAGCTAAATTATCCCATAGAATTCATTCCTCTGGAAAATCCTTATAACCTTTCAGTTGGAGATGCAATGTCATTCCAACTTTTGTATTTGGGTGAACCTCTTGGCAACCAAACAGTACATATTAGCTCAAGCAATAACCCGAATATGAATGGTAAGGAGGAGACTTCCCTGAGAACAAATGAAAAAGGAGAGGTCAGTTTTACAATCAGTAATACAGGGCATTGGTATATTGCAACAATCCATATGATCGAAAGTAACGAGGAAAAATTCGACTACGAATCAAATTGGGCGACTCTGACTTTTGAGGTAAAATAGCTCCCTAACACTGTATTACTGTCATTGATAAACGCGGGTTACACTGAACTGTTTGTGCCCTATTGCACAAGGTTATTTAGATAATTGATAAAATACGAAAGGTGCCATTGCAACCCAAATAAGGATCAGTATCCATACGCGACCTGCCAGAATATTATAATCATTCAGTAATCGGCCCCATGAATGCCCTGCTACAAAGTGTCCGAATAAAAATTCAAATGCCACCGTGAGAACAAGCCAGATCAAACCGATAAAAAAAGCTTGTTGAGCTGATTCGGGTTTCCAAATTCGAACGACCAGCCATATGTATATCCCAAAAAGTATGAGCAATGTTACGGTGGAGGCTTGATGCGCTTGTAATTCCCGTAGTCGATTTGCAAAATATTTCTCCCGAAACACACCATTAGCAATTGCTATTAAAACTAATGGAAGCCAGGCAAGTAAATATCTCCACATAATTTTTTCTTTACAAATCCAACCTATGACAAAACACAACGTCCTAATTTAAATATATTAATTAGAAGTGCAAACGATTACAATATCATTCAAAAGGCAACTAGGCACAACAAGGCTAAAATAAAATGCTGCTTTTCAACTTAATTGAATTTTCCTAAATTTAATAAAACGAAATCGGCTGGAAAGTTGAACCGACAAACTCGCTTTAGCCGACACACCTCTTTGTCCTCCGAGACTTTGGAAGGAAGAAAGGCGGGAAATCATAGCTAAGGCCGTTAGACAACCTTAAAGCAAAAATATATGCGAAGAATAAACATTATCCTGCTAATTCCATTATTTGGGCTTCTCAGTTGTAAAACTGAAGCTGAAATTCCAGGAATTGATTATTCGAAGGAAGTGGTTTCGAGTCCTATCCCCTTTTCAAAAGGAGTAATTTCTACAGACGACAATAGTGAGTTTGAACTCTCGTTCTCAGCAAATGGACAAACAGTATACTTTTCAAGGAGAGCACCCGAAAAAAAGCAAAAAATTTACACTAGTAATTTCGAAAACGGAAAATGGACAGAACCTAAACTTGCCAACTTTTCGATTGACCGGGATGAAACTGTTTCAATAACACCAGACGGAAAATACTTGTTTTTTGGCTCAGAACGCCCAATACCAGGCAAACCAAATAAAGGAAACTTCGATATGAACATCTGGATGATGGAA
>JAHHKH010000391.1 GCA_018679695.1 Maribacter sp. | reverse complement strand
GCATACTCTGGGTAGGTTTCAATAAAGCCTTCTATTTCCGTATCGTTTATAATTCTAGCAAAAGTGTTGGTAACATCACTACTTTCGCCTTGCTTATGCCCAATATCTACAATCACATGGGCCTTTTTGGTTTTAGGAAAGGTATAACGGTGAAATCCTACCCTTTCGGTCGATGTCAATTCCGCCATTATGTTATAATCTTTTAACCCTACTGCATAATATCCGGGTTCGGCCGTTTCATTAGCCTTATCGAAACGAGATCTATAACCCTTATCTGGCTCCTCTAAAGTACCAGGTACGGTTTTTAAGGGTCCAACAGTTGGCATAAAGACCAAACCACCTATTTGAAACTCATGAAAATGACCAAATCCTTCAATTGAGGTATGTCTATCATCGTACCCTGTTGGTCCCCAACCCCCTTGACTGTCATAGGCATTGGTATGGGGTGCCAATTTTGCCATTCCAAATGGGCGGGCCGCTGGGGTGTAAAAGAACCATCGGCCATGTACAGATCCTATTTGGGGATCTACATATTGCGTTAAATCATACAATGGTTTATGATTGGCTTCCCCGTGGCCATTACAGCCTAAAAGCAACAATCCGAAAAGACCGACTATTATTACATTATGAATAGAATTTTGTAATGACATGTTCATTTTTATTAGTAGCACGCTTCTTTTTTTACATAGGAAACGATAACTTTTGCTTTAGACTTCCCTTTATTTATCATCGTGTATTTGTCTACCACTGCCGGAACAGCAAAGGTCTCGGCAAAATTAAACCCTTGCGTTGTACCATTCACCTTAAGTTCTACTTTCTCCCCCTCAACTAGCATAAGTACATGACATTGCCCACAGGTCTCGATATTTATGCTGCTATTAAAATGATATCTATAAATATCATAAAAGTGATCTTTATGGGTGGGTAGGTGTACTTTTTCCCAATCTTCGCCAGAAGCTACTACCGCAGGTCTAGCTATTAAGGTATCTTCAACCAACTGGCCCTGCCTATCAAAATTCAAGTTTTCGAATGCCCGATCAATGTTCAATGGACGCGGATTACCATCCAGATCCATCCGTTGCCAATCATACATTTTAAAGGTAAAAATATAGGGTGTAGCGCTAATCTCCAATACCAAATTGTTGATCCCGGAGCAGTGTATTGTTCCATGTGGAATCAGAAAAAGGTCGTGCTTTTTTGCAGGATGTTTTTGGACATATTTCCCTACCTCGAATATTTCCTTGGTTTTGAAACTATGTCCAAGGGCCTCTTTGAATTCAATGGCGTCTATATCTTGCTGAAAACCTAGATATACTTTTGCGTCCTCACCGGCATCCAGAATATAATACGTTTCATCCTGCGTGAAATTTTCCCCGAATTCCTTTTTAATATATTCTGGCTTTGGATGGCATTGCACGGAAAGGTTGCCTCCCTGAAAAGTGTCCAAAAAATCAAATCGAATAGGAAATTCATCACCAAAACGCTTTACTGCCTTTCCAAGAACATTATGTTTCTCTTGGTACATCAACATATCAAAGGAAACCTCAAGTAAAACCCCATCACTTTCAAATAACAGACCATTTTCAGGAACAATCATTTCAAAGGACCAGGCATAGTTGGGAACGTCCTGATTAAGATCTTTGAACTTTTCTTTCATCCATTGCCCTCCCCAAACACCGGGTTCAAACCAAGGTCTCACCCTAAAATAGCTCTTTGACATTTTATGAAGTCCGTTCCTTAGATGCTCACCACCCATCCAAACCGGATTTCCATGTCTTTGTTGGTCTACGATAATTGAAATCTTAGGAAGCAAATGTTTCTTGGTCTTGTTCAAAACCGGCCAATCCACAAAATAAAAATGCTTGTACATCTGCTTGTGGTCTTTGGGGGAAGCAAATCCAAGATTGGTAACTTCATTGGCTCGCATACGATACTGCAGTTCATTCTTTGGAAGGTCAAAATAAACCAATAATCCTTCAATCCCCGACTCACTCGCCCCAGTACCATAAATAATAGTAATATCCGCATTGGCATCGGCAGTCATATTGGACAACGATTCCGTATCAAAATATTCGGAAAGCGCTATATTAGCCCTATATCCGAAAATAGGGTCCTCCCCTCCTAAAAATGGGGCTATTAAAGTTGAAATTTCTTCTTCGGGTTTTAAATAATCTGCAATATTGATGAATGACGGATTTATGCCCTTCTCATGAAATATACTACTGAGGGAATCGCAAACTTCTTTCCAATCCACACCAATATAACCATCCATTATCACGATACCTTCCTTGCAAATTTCGGTTGCCAAAGTGACATAGCCCGTTTTGATTATTCCCTTTACCAATGAAAACGAAGGGTAGATATCATAATCCAAATCCCCGGGGTCATTCTTGTGAACTGGAAGCAGATGTTGTGAGGTTTTCCTTCGCATGATATAGCCT
>JAHHKH010000387.1 GCA_018679695.1 Maribacter sp. | reverse complement strand
CCCTTCAAGGCCATGGGGCAGAAATCCTTATAGAGCTTACCAGATGTAATAGTTCCTCTCAACAGGTTTTCCATTTCATTGCTCAAGTCGGAAAAAGTCTTTCGTTGTCTGTCTAAATTATCGGAAGAAGCGATCTTTTGCGAGGCCACTAATGCAGCATCGGAACCCTCGACTTTTTCTAGTGCTTCATTCAACATTACCGCTCCCTTTTGTGCATCGTCCGGATTTGAACCGACCAGATCATTTTTAATGTGCTCATAATGTTCATAGGCATTGGCCAGATTTTCATTACTGAATTCAAGTGGAGTTTGTTTCATTTCCATCTTACTATGGTCATGGTTCAACTTAATCTTTTCCTGTGCGTAAGAAAAAGTAAAGGTCAGTACCAGTAGGGCTGAAATCCCGTTTTTCAAATTTTTCATTGTTATTTTTTTTAGTTATTCAACTATAAACTATCCTTTAGTTTTGACACCCAGTCCAATACAGTTTTCTTTTCAGTATCTGAAAGTTTTGCATCCCTATGGATAAGGGTGTAAGATGCAAGGGGCATTTCATCATCCTTGATCTGGCTGATGATGGACCTTAACTTGCTTTTCTTCTTTCGGCCCGAATAGGTGTCCCATTCGTTAAAGTTCAATTCTTCCTTGCCATTTTCTATATGGCCTTCCAAAAACCAAGCGACCGGTTGTACCCTATTGTACCAGGGATAATCTGTATTGTTGCTATGGCAGTCATAACAAGAGGTTTTGATGATGTTCTCGATATTTTTTGGCACCTCGTTTACGACCATAAAGTCCGTTTTCGGTACCACATCGCTTTTATTGCGTTCGGTGGGAACAAATTGGATGCCCACCAACGCAACCAGCAAAATCCATCCTGTAGTCTTTACCGCATTCACTTAATTGATCTGCTTTTGTACACTACCACAGGTCATCATTTTGCTTCCGTAATAAGGATTCTTGATTTCTTCAGTGGCACTTAACCATTGTGCTCCCTTATTATTGTTGTACATAGGACAATAGGCTTGGTAAAGTGTTCTTTCCGAACCTGTTATGGCCAAAAGGTCAATGACATCTTTGCTCAATATATCAAAGTGCTCACGTTGATGCCCGATGTCGCTTTTGGCGATATGTTCCGCATGTTCTGTGGCATCTTCAATAATGTCTGTTAATTCGGCCTGTTGTTCGTCTGAAAATTTGCTCGTGTCAAAGTCCTTAAGGCTACCCTCCAGCTTTTCCCCTGCCGTTGCTGCACCGTCTTTATCATCTGATACAAGGGCGTTTTTGAGCGTAAGATAATCCGCGACAACTTCTGATGACATCATGGCCATTCCGCCCTGGTTAATATTGTCTTGGTCCATTTGCGAATGATCTTCCATTCCATCACCCATGTGCCCATTGTCATCCATGTGTTCGGATTGTACCCCATCTGCACTACTACCCTCTTTTTTTGTGTCCTTGCACGATGTTGCACCTAGTGCAATTACCGCCATTGCCAAAATTCCTGTTGATACTCTTACCTTTTTCATTGTTTGTGTTTTTTAGAATTATAATTATTTGTGTTACTTTTTGTTTTCTGTAATTTGGATGATCCCGACCCCTAAAGTTTATCTATTACATGCTCAAGCCTGTTGGTAATTTCTTCGGCCACTTCTTTCAATTGTTCATTTTCTACCGCTTGCATGGAAGCCATGGGGTTTACCGCGGCAACTTCGACCGTACCCTCCTCGATTTCCTGTACGATTACATTACAAGGGAGCATAGTGCCTATCTTATCTTCGGCTTCCAATGCTTTGTGGGCATAAGGCGGGTTACAGGCACCGAGTATTTTGTACTTCTTGAAATCGACGTCCAGTTTCTTTTTCAAGGTTTCCTTAACATCGATTTCGGTCAAGATGCCAAAACCTTCGTTTTTTAGTTCCTCGGTAACCTTTTCGATTACTTTGTCAAAGTCTTCGTTGAGTGTTTTATTGAAATAATACTTCATCTTCTTAGTTTTTAGAGTTAATCGTTCGTTTTTGTTCTTCGTATTCTACCTTTGATATTTCTCCCTTTGCGAAACGGTTGTCGAGGATATCCATAGGATTTTCCTTGCTTTTAGAGCTTCGCGGACTTCCTCCTCTGAAAAGGAATATTGCCAATATCAAAATAACCGGTATCAGTATCCACCACCACATCATCATAACTATATCTTTTTAATTGTTAAATAAACTGTTCTCATTATCGGTCGGGTTTTATATTCTACTGCTTCTTGTTCTTCATTTTCTCCTTCATTTTTTCCTTCATTCCGGGATTTTTTTCCATCATCTTCTGCATCATTTCTTCCATCATACCCGGATTCTCTTCCATCATTTTTTTCATTCTTGCCTTCATTTCCGTTTTCATCATTTCATTATCGTGCATTTTTTCCATCAATAGCTG
>JAHHKH010000359.1 GCA_018679695.1 Maribacter sp. | reverse complement strand
GGGCTCATTGGCCTGCTATTGGCAGTGATCTTATCAGCGGCAATGTCTTCCACAGCATCGGAATTGAATGCTTTGGGTACAATTACCGCACTTGATTTATATAAACGCAATAAGAAAGAGGATTTGTCCGAAAAACATTATGTGCAGGCTTCCAAGGCTTTTACCTTATTGTGGGGGGTTGTGGCCATCTTAATTGCTTGTATTGCCAACCTCTTTGATAATTTGATCCAATTGGTGAATATCATCGGAAGCATATTTTATGGTAATGTACTGGGTATTTTCATATTGGCCTTTTTCTTCAAATATGTTAAAGGAAATGCCGTATTCTTTGCCGCAATCCTGACACAGTTATTGATCTGTGTCACTTATTATTACTTAATTCATATTTATCCCTCGGGCCAGGAAAAATTGGGCTATTTATGGCTGAATTTTATAGGTTCTGCCCTGGTAATTTTCTTGGCGTTCGCCTTTGAGGCTTTTGACCGGTTACTGAAAAAACCAGTGGCGAGTGCATAAACAAAGAAAAATAAAAAGGCCCTGATAAAAATAGCAAGGCCTTTGATTTTATCATTTGTTCTTGTTTTATTTTAGGGGTCTTATCACATAGCTAAAGGACATATCCTTTGGTTGAATCTGGTATTTATCCAATGCCATATAACCCCAACTATTATCACCACCAACACCCATTTGTTTGTAGTCTATATTGATATTGACCAAATCGCGTTTAATAATATCAGTGGTATGCCGTTGTTGTTTGGTCTCCCCCGGATCAAAATCGCTATTGTATTGATGATGGGCGCTAAAATCAAATACCTCGGGTGTAAATATTTCAATACCCGCTCCAGCCTCATTCGTAAAGGTTGCCCAACGTACATCTGATCTATTTCCGTTTTCTTGGGGACGGATATAAGGGAAGTACAATTCCTCCACCGATGCCTCATAAGCACCTACCATTGCCGATGTTTTGCGGTCCTGATAATTTTCATGGGGGCCTCTACCATACCAATTTACTTTTTGATAATCATTTTTGATTATTAGGTTAGTGCCAAATCGTGGTAATACTGGTAAGTCTTCCTGCATACCTGATAATTGGGTAGTGACCCTAATTTCTCCCTTATCGTTGATATCGTAGGTTATACCAACCTGCCCATTTACATCGGCTAATGCGAAATTTGAAATGATCCGAATAATATCCTGATCGACCTTAAACGGATTTTCGGTCATTTTCAAAACATCGATGGCCTGTTTGTTTTTTCCTGATTCAACCGACATTGTCAGTAATTTTTGATTTTCTGTGGCATCTTTCCATGCTTTCAACTTCTTCGGCATATTATAACCAAAATCGTTATCAATGGTTGCCCTCCAGAAATTTGCCTTGATTCCTTCAACCAAAATATTCCCGTTACCATAATCAATTGAACTTAACGCTCCCTTTTCAGAATCGAACCGTACTTCAAAAGCTTTTCCCTTAATAATCACTACATTGTTTTCAGAGGTGATCTCAAGGCCGTCGTTGGAATCGGTTGTACTGAATGTGTCAGGAACAAATTCAGTCAATTGAAACTGCTCATAGGCCATCAAGTGGTTTGCAGGCACCAAGGGGGCAGTTTCTTTTGTACTCGCATACAGATTTAAAAAATACTCGGATTGTGAATCTTCCAGTTTCGGAAGGTCTATGCGAACGGATTTTGTGGCGCCAGGGAGTACATCGAGTATTGGCAATTGACCAACAGCTATTTCCTCTCCATTTTTAAATAACTTCCAACTGAAATTGAACTGATTCAAATTTGTGAAATCATATTTATTTTTAATATCAATTTGACCAATCTTCGCGTTCCTGTTTTCAAATTTTATATACTGATAAACCTTTTTTACTTCATGTAATGAAGGATGTGCAGTTCTATCTGGGTTCACGACCCCATTTAGACAAAAGTTAACATCGTTCTGATAGTCCATTCCACCCAAATCGCCCCCATAAGCCCAATACTCCTTTCCTGCTTCATTTTGGGTAAGAATACCTTGATCGACCCAATCCCAAATAAATCCGCCTTGTAAAACATCATATTTCTCAATAACATCCCAGTATTCTTGAAGGTTCCCAACACTATTACCCATGGCATGGGCATATTCACATTGAATCAAGGGACGTTTGGGATCATTCTCGGCATAGGCTATCATAGCTGGAATGCGCATATACATCGGAGCCTGAATATCGGTATTGTCGTATTGTGTTGCACCTTCATATTGCACAGGACGTGTTTTGTCATGGGCCTTAAGCCATTCGTAAGTCGCCACAAAGTTATCGCCATTCCCTGCTTCATTCCCTAAGGACCAAGTAATAATGCTCGTAAAGTTCTTGTCTCTTTCAAACATTCTAATCGTACGGTCCAAATGCATCGCCTTCCATTGTGGTAGATATGCAGGATGCACTTTTTGAGCTTCCAGATTATTATCCAACCCTTGATTGGTAGTACCCATCCCATGAATTTCTATATTGGCCTCGTCAATTACATAGAAACCATATTTGTCGCACATTCTATAAAAATGTGGGTTCTTTGGATAGTGACTACATCGAATGGCGTTAAGGTTATTCTGCTTCATGACCGTAAGGTCTTTTAGGGTAAGTGCCTCGGTCACCACATGCCCTGTTTTGTCATCATGGTCGTGTAAGTTCGCCCCTTTGAGTAGTACCGCTTTGCCATTGACCAAAAATTGATTGTTCTTTATTTCTACCTTCCTAAAACCAACTTTGAGACTTGTAGCCTCTGTAATGGTCCCATCCTCATTATTTTTAAGGCTGATCAATAGGGTATATAAGTTGGGTGTTTCCGCATTCCATGGCTTTACTCCCGGAATTTTTGTTTCGAACACCAATTCGGAAATTCCTGTAGTGTTTTCCAATTCCTTAGTAGCACTATAGATTTCGCTATCGCCATCCAACAACTGCACCTCAGCGCTTTTGGCCGTATTTTTGGATTCATTATTAAGTTGTAATTGCAGCTTGAACAAGCCAACTTTATAGGCATTTTCCAGGTCGGCAATTACCCTAATATCTTTAATCGTCGTTTTATTGGTAGCATAAATATATACATCGCGATCTATACCACTTAATCTCCAGAAATCCTGGTCCTCCAAATAACTGGCATCGGACCATCTAAGAACTTGAACGGCAATGGTGTTTTCAC
>JAHHKH010000337.1 GCA_018679695.1 Maribacter sp. | reverse complement strand
TTGCCATATTTGGCAATTTCCTCCATCATTTCCTTTACATAGGCCGAGGGTATATTATCGCCATCTATGAGTACCGCAAAATTTATATCCATATATTCTTTTTTGTTTTATGCAAGTTACGAGGTTTTAAAATAAAAATCGAGAGGACAGGGTAATCAAATTTTCGATTTCATGCCACCATTAAACTATATTCCTGGTTGGAATACAAAAAGCTAATAGATCTTACTTTTTTCCTTTAGATAGAGAAAAAGAGGAAATGCACCGGCGATACCAAAAAGAAGCGTTAAGATCCATATGAACCATATTCTTTTTATCCCGTGTTTTTTGGCCTCATAATAGGACCATATGAAAAATACCATTACCACAAACAAGAGGTCTACCATAAAGGCAGTTGAAATCGTATTGGCGAACATACCCTCAATTGTTGCCATGGGGTTAGTGTAGAGAAGAATATTCCCTGTTTCAAAACTTTCCCTGAGTACAAAAATATTCGGGGCAATAAAACCTATTATCGCTAAAAATAGATATCCTTTTTTCATTATATAATTCTTAATGGGTCCTATATCAAATGCCCGTGTCACCCATCCAATGGTTACTTTGGCAAACTATTCTTTATTACTAAATGATTTATCGGGATATGCCGGTGGTGCAGGTACTTCCCTTGGGTCTTCAGCAATCAACTTTTTCAAATGTTCAATGGCTGCTTTTAATTGGGCATCTTCGCCCTTGAATGTAGCATGTGGTAAATTATCCACAACAATATCGGGTTCAAAGCCGTGACCTTCAATAAGCCAATCACCATCAGGGCCATACACGCCCATCATCGGGGCACGTGCAATACCACCATCACTTAATCTGTTTGTCCCACTCAACCATATTTCACCACCCCAGGTGCGTGTACCAATGGCCGTACCCATATTCAATTTCTTAAATCCATCGGCAAAAGCTTCCCCGTCTGAGGCTGTATTGGCATCGACTAAAATAACAATATGGCCCCTAAACGCATACTGCATGTTCCAATAGGGCTTTCCTGATCTGGATTTCCAATACATCCAAGCTTTTCTCAATAGTTTCTCAAGTATAAAACTTTCAATATTACCCCCTCTATTATGGCGCACATCAATAATCAACCCAGGTCTATCGAAAACAGGATAAAACTCCCTATACCACTGGTTCAAATCCCTACTGCCCATGGCCTGCAAATGTACATAGCCTACTTTGTTTTCGGTCTCCTCTTCCACCGCTAAACGGCGGGAATATTCCCAATCACGGTAACGTAAACCATAACTACTACCAATTGGTTCAACGATTACATTCTTTTTGATCGTACCCCGTTGTACCTCTAACCTTACTTGTTTCCCTTCTTGATTTCTAATGAGTTGTCCAACGTCCAACGCCGACAAAGCGGGTTTACCATTAACGTATGTAATTACGTCTCCGGTCCTAATATCCAGAAAAGGATCATCCAAAGGGGATTTTTCATCGGGATAATCCGGGTCAGCTTTATAGATATAATCTATCCGAAATCCACCTTTTGCCTCATCCCTTGTGAATCTAGCACCTAAGTTGGCCACAGGAATGTTCTTGTCATCATCCCGAAGATCACCTCCCCTTACACTTGTATGCAAGGCCGCCAATTCACCAACAAATCTGCCAATTAAATCGGATAATTCATTCCTTGTGGTTATACGATCTACCAAAGGGAAATATTTGTCATGCATCGACTTCCAATTTACACCATGCATGTTTTTGTCGTAAAAATAGTCACGCTCCATTCTCCATGCATCGGTAAAAATCTGTTTCCAATCTTCTTGAGGTGTAATGGCAAATTTCCAATCACTTAAATCAATTTTCATTTTGCTTAAATCACTTACTTCTTCAATACCTGCATCGATCATATAAAAATTTTCTTTTTGTCTTATCAACAGTTTTTCCTTATCCCCAGTTAAATTGAAGCTGCGTATATCTTTGACTATCGTTTTTAATTCAACATCCTCATTGTCAATTTTTAATGCGCCTAAATGCGTCTTTGCCTCTACCCCCGCTTCTTTAGTTAATGTATAAATGGCTTTCGAAGTAACTGCCAATCCGCTATAGTTTCCGGGTTTTATTGGAACTTCCTCAATTCTATCCATAATAGCATCTTGATGTACAATAACCTTTACTGGTTCTTTTCCATTATCCTTTTCCTCTTCTTTTTTTGGCTCTGGTGCCAATTCGTCCTTTGATCTGAACGGCGATCTTGTACCTTTTTGTAGAGAGATATGGTATAATTTCTCGCTCGCATCAAAATAGGGCTCTGGTTGCCTAGGACCCCATGGACTTCCCACCAAAGTGGTAAAACTGCGATCCGAAAGAAAATAAATGAACTTCCCATCTGGACTCCAAGTCGGAAATAGGCTATTGGCCCTATCTGTGGTAATCGGGAATGATGTACCAGAAACTAAACTATAAAGCCTTATCTGTGCCATTGTATTATCC
>JAHHKH010000328.1 GCA_018679695.1 Maribacter sp. | reverse complement strand
AAAATTGGCTCGCAAGGAAAGTATGTTCGACTTGACGGCAGACCAAATTCTATTGAGTATGTTCGTAAACAAACAGGATTGGTACAAAGCAGGAATTATAAAGTTGGGGAAGCATAAGGATATTCATAAAAAACTCAGTGTGGGTGGGGATTACGCCTCCTATGCCGATTTTTTCAAAACCAATGGGGAATATAAACTTCAGGATGAAGTAAGACATGTCTATGGTTTGGAACCCATTGATCGGGGAGTTTATGAGAAAGAACTATTGAAAATAGATGAAAGAGTAAATATACTTGGCATGGTATTCTCTGGAAGATTACTGAAAATTGTTCCCAATCCCAATGATCCGAATAACACATGGGAGTCAATTCCTACACATAAGCATAGCCCAAATGATGGCCATAATCACAGTACAGTAGCAGAAGAATTTTTCAATACCTATACGGAGGCTTTAAAAAAATCGATCATATCGGGTGATTACGACCAGCCCGATCAATTACTGAAAGAACTGAAAAGATACCAAGGTGATAAAGGAGGGGTAATTATGCCCTCCGATGCAAGGATAAATGCTGAGATATTGTTGAACAAACTCAATGTATTCAGTCGATTGAGTGGCTTCTATATGCTCTTAGGGATAGCATTTTTATTCTTTTTGTTCTTATCGGTATTTAAACCGAAAATCAATTTGAGGAAAGTTTATCTGGTTTTATTTACATTTTTAATCCTTGGTTTTATACTCCATACTGTTGGCCTAGGTTTACGTTGGTATGTTTCGGGAAGGGCGCCGTGGAGCAATGGCTACGAATCAATGATCTATATAGCATGGACAGCAACTCTGGCCGGTATCCTATTTACCCGCAGATCATTCGGTGGCTTGGCTGCCACAACGGTTTTAGCGGGGACAATTCTGTTGGTATCCACATTAAGTTTTCTTGATCCGGAAATCACACCCTTGGTCCCGGTTCTAAAATCGTATTGGTTGACCATTCATGTATCCCTGATAGCCGGTAGTTACGGGTTTCTCATGCTGGGAGCCATCATTGGTATTATCAATTTGATACTCATGGTGTTCCTTAGGGAATCTAATAAGAAAAGAATAAAACGTATCGTTAAGGAAATGTCCCATATCAGCGAACTTACGTTGATAGGTGGATTGTTTATGGTCAGTATAGGCACCTATTTAGGTGGGATTTGGGCCAACGAATCCTGGGGAAGATATTGGGGTTGGGATGCCAAGGAAACCTGGGCCTTGGTGACCATTTTGATCTATGCCTTTATTTTACATATGCGTATTATTCCTAAGTTGACCGGATTATTTGCGTATAATGTAGCCACTATTTTTGGTTTGGCCTCTGTTCTTATGACCTATTACGGGGTAAATTACTATTTATCAGGTCTACATTCCTACGCCACTGGTGACCCTATCCCGGTACCCAGCTGGGTGTATATTGTAGTTGTTTCTATCCTGATCATCTGTAGCCTTGCTTACTTGAAAAAACGGAAATATTCGGGTATTTCTTAGCCAAAAAAAAAGATGATGGGTACAATAATGTATACCTTTCGCGACTAAACTAGGATTGAGCTCTGCTCTTCTATGGCCATTTCCATTTCTTTGGACGATATAGGGCGAAGTGTTTTTTTCCTCAATTTCCGAATGACCCGATCTGTGATGGTCTTTATCGTTTCGGTATTGGGCTTTTTGTTATTTTCATCAAAATATTCAACTACTTTTTGGTTGACTATTATTTTATATTCGGCTAAAAAGGCCCTTAGAGGGGCATCCTGAAGCCATTCCTTATAAACTTCAAGCTCTTCAGTTAATATATTGGTTACCTCCCCTATAGCTGCGAATCGTTTTTCCCTGGTTTCCTCTAAATCAACCGAAATAGTATCTAGATCATAAAACATTATGTGCTCTGCTTTACCTAGTGTTTTATCAATATTACAAGGTAGGGCCAAATCAATCAACAATATTTTTTCTTTGCGAATGGGCACTTGCTTTATCAACTGTGGGCAATTGCTAGAAGCGCTGATTATCACGTCAAAATCCTGAAAGTCGTTCGCTAGAACCTTGTCCCAACTAAAGACTTGGCTATGATGAAGTTTGGACAAGGTCCTCGCTTTTTCCTCAGTACGATTACTGACGTAGATGTTATTGAATTTAAATTTGGAGTTATACTTAAAAAGCTGATTAACTATATCCCCGGCACCAATAAATAATATTTTTTTCGATTTTAGGGAAGGTTCATCAAAGATGTTGCTCAATACTTTTAATGACTTGTAGGCCACAGAGGTAGTACCGTCCCTAAAATGGGTTTCGTTACTAATGCGCTTATGGCTTTTGAACACAGTCTGCATGGCACGTTCCAACAATGACCCCTGTAATTGATTTGCAATTGAAAATTGATAGGATTTCTTAATTTGATGCACTATTTCAGCGTCACCAAGAACCGATGAAGACAAACCTGAAGTGACTTTCAATAAATGTCGGACCGTGTCCTCGGTCTCGTTACTAAAGTTGAACAATGGCTTGGTTTCAGCACTATCCTCCCCATCCTTCTGCCCAATCAAAAAATCACGTATTGTTGTTGCATGGGTCGATTGAGATTCAAAATAAATTTCTGTTCGATTACAAGTTACCAAAAGGAGTAATCCGGAGATATCGGGAAAAGTACCACAGATATGATTAACCAGATCGCTTTTTTCTACCTCTGGAATATGGTACTTCTCCCGTAGGGTAACGGAAGCCGTTTGGTGTGAAATACTTATAAACCGTAATGAGTTATTCATTATGCAGGATTATCTATTTAGTCGGATGTGTTAGTATAAATGATTATTTATGTCATTACCTTGTATAGGTTTAACAAGTCCATTCTTATCTATTCCCCTAGGGTTCGCATATAATTAACCACTAACCATACATCATCTTCGTCTGGAATCTTCTTTTCATAATTTGGCATATCATTTCTTCCTATATAACTTTTATAGAAGATTGCACCATCAGATTGAGCTTGAAATTCTGCTGTCGAAAAATCCCCTAAATCCCCTTCAACTTCATCAGCTTTTGTTCCATCTCCATACCCTTCCTTACCGTGACAAGATTTGCAATG
>JAHHKH010000320.1 GCA_018679695.1 Maribacter sp. | reverse complement strand
ACATTATCCCTTAGATCAATTAAGCCTGTTGAAGAATATCGTATGCCATAGTCGGCTGTAATCACGTTCTTGTTGCTCTGTTCATCATAAATAGCCACAACGAGTCCTTTAGGAAAAGTCCGATAAGGGAATTCCAGGTTTTCAAAATTTTCGGTAATGGGTCCAGATAAAACCGATATCACCCGCGTACTATCAATATCCTCGTTTTCCATTATATTTTCGGTTTCGGTATAGGTCAAGGTGAAATTTTGGGCAACACCTTGAGGGAAAACCACTGGTAGTGCCTCATCACCTACCCTTTTGTAATTATCGGCACAAGAAAAAAAAAGCATTGCCCCGGAAAAAACCAAGGCAATGCTCTTAAAATCGTATCCTAAGGATTGTTTCATCTTATAAATTGGGAACTTTTACGCTACCGCCAACCCAGCATTTAAACGCTATGGTTTTACCTGCCAATCCCGAATTAAAGATATCGGTTTTGGAAGGTGCCTTAGCCGAATAGCTTGCCGCCGATTGGTTTGCCCTTCCACTTAATGAAGGATCGACCCTTCCTGCTCTTCTTGCCATTTCGGCCGCTCTCCAATAAATGGCCCTTTTCTCAAACGGGGTTTCCCCGCAGTCATTTGCACTTGTCGCATATAAGTTGGCAATCAACAAATAAGCTTTACCATTGGATGGGTTTGCGTCAATTGCTTTTTGGGCATAGCTCCTAGCGGTCGACTTACTACTTCTTCTAAAAACGGTAGCTACTTTATATGCAATATTGGATTTTTTTCTTGAGTCTGTTTCCAATTCCAAAGCTTTATTGAAATCCGCTACGGCTCCATTACGATCACCGGCCTTCAATTTTAAATTACCCCCATAAACAAATGCATCGGCAGAGGGGTCAAGCGCCATCTGGGCCTCGAACAGTTTTCTGAACATGGGATCATCGGTACATTCCTTGGAGAACATTCTTCCTACCGCTCTTTTTACCCAATTAATGTCACTCTTCTTAGCATCGAAATTTTTCTGATATAAGGGTATCAAATTGCCGCAATCGGCAAGGTCACCCAGTTTCGTATCTATACTTCCAGCAATCTTACCAAAAGACTCCGAGTTGGTAGTAGACGCTTTTAACTGCTTCTTCTCCTTGGAAGTAAGGGTTCCTGCCTCTTCCTTAGGAAGTAACTTCGAAATTCTATCGGTCAATTTGATGTTTTCCTCTTCGATCTTCTCTGTTACATCATCGTAAACATCAAAAACTTCCTGTAGATCTTTACTACCTGCTTTGTGCAAATCCACTAAGCTCGAAAAATACAGATACAATGCCTTTGGATTTTTAAAATTTACGCGATCTTCTTTAAAAGCCTTGTCCAAAGAACTATAAATCTCATCATCTGAGATCATTTTGTTGTCATATCGCAACAATACCTTGTCTATTTCGACATCGGCCATTTTAGCCTTTTTTGGAAAGTACTTTCTACTATTGTCATACAAGGCCAATAAGTCTTGAATGATGGCATCCTTGTCGGTACCTGATGATTTATTGATCTTGTCTTTTAAGATTCGCTCGCCATATGCAAAATTTGCCCAGTTTACATCAGGACAGTTATCATAAACCATCTTCCATGGAGTATATGCCGCATCATAGTTTTTGACTTTTGCATGCTCAACGTAAATAGAAAGATTGGTCATGCACTCCTGATTTTGAGCCTGTGCATTACTTACCCCCATGAACCCTAAAAGCATGATAGCCGTGAAGTAAAGTTTCGTTTTCATATTATTATGTTTAAAGTGGTTAATGTACAAATTTTTCTTAATTTATCCTTCGCTTACGGAACCAAATATCGTTTAAAGAGAGTCCTAAATTTACCTTAAAGTACTTCTCTTCAATCAAATTATCATATTTCGTTCCTCGTTTTCCAAGTTCAAAACCTAGGTTTAGGTTTGAAAAACTGCCGCGCATTGGTAACCCAAATCCAAAAGTTATGCCAAAGTCATTAATCTCCTTATTATTTATAACCATACCTGTTTTATCCATTCGTAAGCCCGCTCTATATGTTATGCGCTTAAAATAGCCTGAGAAAGATGAATAATCTGGAATAAAATAGCCGCCAAATGCCAAGGAACTTGCGTCTTCATATTCCAAGTCATCCACTTCGATAAAATCGTTGGAAAAAGAACTTAGACCTTGAAAACTATACTCCGCGCCGAGAAACCATTTTCTCTGTTCGCCAAATCCCAATCCCACGGCAGTTGTTGTAGGTATTTTAAGCTCGGTATTTCTAAGATCAACCGCATCCAAGTCAACATCAACTACCTCTATGTTCTGCCCTGTTAATGCAGAGAACGAACCTATTTCCTTTTCATTCTTTGAGATTAGGTTCGCCTGTGTATTTACCCTGACCGAAGTAAATAGTTGATACTTATCCTTAAAAGTGGGGGTATAGTAGAGGGCGTAGTTAAAATCCATGCCATTTACTCTGGAGTTTCTATTGTCGAAGGTACCAAACTGTACATTTTCAACGCTCTGAATACGTTCATAGTCCAAGGTCCCAAAATTAAAATTGGCTGTGAACCCAATACTCAAATTCTTTACCAATTCATAACCAGCCGATAAATAGACCTTATTTAAGCCCCCATCACCTTGAAACAGATTGGTTACAGTGGCACCATCGTCATTGGTGCTTTCAGAAACCAAATTATAACCAACCGAGCTATAAGGCATTATGCCAAAACCAATGCCAAAACCTTTGCTGAATGCCATTGCTATAGAAAGGTATTCAAGATTGGTAACCGCATTGCTTTGGCTTTCTATATTATTCTCGAGATTCAGTCTTTTATGGGACAATCCAAAGGTATAGGTTGTAATTCCAAAATCCTCGCCATATTGAACTCCTAATTTACTCAGCGCTGCAGGGTTTTTCAAATTAACATGAATACTATCGGAAAACACACCAATACCACCCATCATTTGATTTTCCATTGTTCCCTTGGATTGCAATTCGCCGATTCCAAAATAAGAGTAAGGTGAAACAGAACCATTTTGAGCATACAAGCCAGTTGTGGCCAAGCACACTATTGCAATTACAATTTTTTTGATCATTTAACGCTTATTGTAGTCTAGCAAATAATTTAATCCTTCTAGTAGAAAATTGGAATGGGCAAATATGGTATTTTTTAATCGTTTAGACAAAAATTGGGAGTCACCGCCTGTTAAAATAACTGTTAAATCTTGAAATCTGCTGGCATATTGATCGATCACCCCATCAATTTCGGCACAAACCCCATTAACAACTCCACTGTGAATACTTGATTCTGTGGAATTCCCGATTAAATCCTTTGGCAGCTCAATATTTAAAAATGGTAGTTTGGAAGTCTGATTATTCAAGGCGCTATAACGCATTTTAATACCGGGCGAGATAGCGCCCCCCAAATATTCTCCTTGATCGGTGATCAAATCATAAGTAATGCATGTACCCGCATCAATAACCAAGGAATTTCTTTGCTGATGGAGAAAAAAGGCTGCCGTAACTAAGGCAATGCGGTCAACTCCTAATGTTTTGGGCGTTGAATATGAATTTTTAAAAGGCAATTTGGAATCATGGTCCAATATATAAACCTTACATAAGCTAGTCAGCTTATTGATGTCAATTTCATTCAAATCAACAACCGAAGCTATAATCGCCCAATCAATCTTGGGATATCTTTGACAAAGAACCTCTGCCTTTTCATGTAGATTCGAAACCATGGTACTTTCATCATGGATTAGCCTTCCATTATTGAAAACTGCAAGCTTAACAAAGGTATTCCCTACATCCAAAATTAGATTCATTTAACAAAGATCTGCAATTGAAAAAAAACAAGCACCTTTTTTTTGGTTTTTGTTTGTATATCCTAAATTTGAAATTATATTTGCACCCGCCTTAGCAATAGCCTAAGCTAGCAAAGGCGGACAAGCCTGCAAAAGGCATGGTACCTTAGCTCAGTTGGTAGAGCAACGGACTGAAAATCCGTGTGTCCCTGGTTCGATTCCTGGAGGTACCACTTAAAGCAAAAAACCCGCTCAAATGAGTGGGTTTTTTATTTCCAAATGCGTGGGAAGCTTGTTTACCGAAGCTTAAGGAAATGAAAAAACAGCTAACGAAGTTAGCAGGGTTGTATTTTCAATAGTTAGACCAAAGGAACACAATGCGTAGCGTTGTATCTCCTGGAGGTACCACTTAAAGCACAAAACCCGCTCAAATGAGCGGGTTTCTTGTTTTAGGAAAGCGTAGGAAGCCAACTTCCTTTAGCAGGATTGAAACAATAAACGAACTGGTGAATACAGGAGGTTTTTTGTATTTGCAGCCCAGGGCCGCGCTAGAACAATGAGCACCAGAAAATAGCACGTATTTAATGCTGGAGGTGCCACAACAAAATCCTTATCCCACGATAAGGATTTTATGTTTTTATGTAATCCAAGATTTGACTATCTATTGCGCTTGCCAAATCCTTTCAATCGTCTGTACACGATATTTATTGAAAGAGTGGTTTTCACTTGAAGTATTTTCAAATGTAATTGTATTGTAAGGGGCATTTGGGAAAATCTGTGCTGTCATCACATATTGCCCTTTATTTAAGAACAATTCAATAGATGAAAGATCTAATATTATACGTACTTCGAATGCCTCCTTTGGTAAATTTTCCAAAGGCATTTCTTGTATTGGAATCCCAAACTTCTCATGAAAATCAACTTTCCCTGAATTTGAACGATCTAATCTTAATTTGTTGTTCTCGGCATCAATAATCAAAACAAGTTCCTCCCCCATAGGGTTGCCAATTCCAATTTTAAAATCATTCAAAGTGGTTTTGAATACGATTTCCGAGGTATTAAGGTCAGCACATTTGAATGTCAATTTCTGATCTGGCTTTAGGAATACTTCATTGTCTAAATTACCAATATCCTTAATCGGAAAAGCATCTATAGGATAATTCAAAAGCTTATACTTCCCTCCAATCTTTTTTAACGATAATTTTCTTGGTAGGGTCATGGCAC
>JAHHKH010000301.1 GCA_018679695.1 Maribacter sp. | reverse complement strand
GGTTAAGGGCCTTTCGGAAGAGACCACCACCGGAGTTCACCGATTATACGAAAGGATGAGAAACGGCACCTTACCCATGCCGGCCATAAACGTAAACGATTCTGTAACCAAATCAAAATTCGATAACAAATACGGTTGCCGTGAAAGTGCCGTTGATGCCATCCGCAGGGCAACAGATACTATGTTGGCTGGAAAAAAGGTGGTCGTTGCCGGATATGGTGATGTTGGTAAAGGAACAGCCGCCTCATTTAAAGGAGCCGGTGCCATTGTAACGGTTACCGAGGTAGATCCAATTTGTGCTCTACAGGCCTGCATGGACGGTTATGAAGTCAAATTATTGGAAAACGTTATAGGCAATGCAGATGTCGTAATAACCAGTACAGGAAATAAAGACATTATTCAATCCAAGCATTTCAAGGCTATGCGCGATAAGGTCATTGTTTGTAATATTGGGCACTTTGATAATGAGATAGATATGGCCTGGTTGAATAATAACTATGGCGATACCAAAGATGAGATAAAACCTCAGGTCGATAAGTACACTATTGATGGTAAGGACATTATCGTTTTGGCAGAAGGTCGCTTGGTTAATCTAGGATGTGCAACGGGGCACCCAAGTTTTGTGATGAGCAACTCTTTCACTAACCAAACTTTAGCCCAAATAGAACTTTGGACTAATAGTGATGCCTATGAGAACAAAGTGTATACATTACCTAAACATTTGGATGAAAAAGTTGCCAAACTACATTTATCCCGATTAGGTGCCGAACTGACGGAACTACGCCAAGATCAGGCCGAATATATTGGGGTCAAAGTCGAAGGTCCTTTTAAGCCTGAGTATTATAGGTATTAATCCGGATTTCAGCAATTAAATATTAAGCCCTTGTTACAAGCAATCTTGAAACAAGGGTTTTTCATATTTTTAAAACAATAACAATAACTTTTGCTTTTCTGGGTAAAGGTTTTTTAAGTACTTCGTATAAATATTTTGATATGACCATTTTTGTTGATATGGACGAGGTAATTGCCGATACGTACGGAGCCCATATAGAAATATACAATGAAGAATTCAACCAACAACTAAGTACAGAAATGTGTTTAGGGCATGAAGTTTGGCAAATGGTTCCCGTGGAACATCAGGAGAGTATTCGCAATCATGCCAGAAGAACGGGATTTTTTAGGGATTTAAAACCAATTGAGGACAGCCAATCTATCTTAAAGGAAATCTCAAGGAAGAATGAGGTGTACATTGCCTCTGCCGCAATGCAATTCCCAAACTCCTTAGTAGAGAAAAGCGATTGGTTAGATCAACATTTTTCCTTTATCCCCTGGAAAAATAGAATTTTATGCGGTAACAAACATATTCTTCAAGGGGATATCCTTATCGATGACCGCAGCTACAATTTAGATACTTTCAAGGGCCGTCCAATACTTTTTACCTCCCCACATAACATAAATAACAATGGGTACGAACGTGCCAATAACTGGTTGGCAATAGCTGAGATGTTGCTATAGAATGTGCACGCTAATCGAGCATCATTTTGAACATCCATTACTCAGCATAATCTTCCCATATTAAGGCGGCAGCGCCACAAATGGCCGTGGTCCTTCCTGGTAATCCAGAGCGTAAAATCTTTACTTTTCCTTTATAAAACTCGAGCAGGTAATCTTCAAAATACTTATGTAGGGGATCAAAAATCCATTTTCCGCTATTGACGAGTCCTCCCATTAAAAAGAAAGCCTCAGGTTGTGTAAATGCGGTAAAATTTGCTAAGGCCATTCCTAAGATATCGGCAGTAAAATCAAACGCTTTCAAGGCTATGGGGTCTCCTTCCTCAGCTGCCTGTGTAATTTCCTCACCATGAAGGTCGCTGTATGCTATGTCCCTAAATCGACTTTCATCCATATACTGACTCATCATAAATAAAATAGTTCGCTTTAATCCTGTTGCCGAAACGTACGCTTCTAAACCTCCTCTTACATTCTGCCCTGTTAATCTACCATCCCCGATAGTCATAGCTACATGGCCCAACTCCCCGGCAAAACCGTCATAGCCATCTATTAATTTACCATTTGCCACTATCCCGGCTCCAAATCCTGTTCCTAAGGTAATCACGATAAAATCTTGCATCCCCTTGGCATTTCCAAAAAGCATTTCGCCTAAGGCAGCAGCACTGGCATCATTCATGATCTTCATGGGCATGGGCATACGATTGTTGAGTTTGTCCAGAACTGGTACTATCCCTTTCCAAAGTAAATTAGAGGCGTTGACTATAGTCCCATTCTTGCTGGAAGCATTTGGAGCTCCGATTCCGCAACCCAGTATATTCACTTTTTCAGGGAACTTAGCCTTGATTTCATCTACCGTACTTGTAATTTTATCCAAATAATCATCAATATTAGGGTATTCCCTTGTCCTGAAGAACGTATCTTCCAAACAATGTCCTTCCCTATTAACCAGACCTATCTTGGTTTTAGTACCCCCAATGTCAATTCCAATTACCAAATCCATGTATAACTAATTTTAATATGATCAATTCGTGAAAATCGATGTACTCCCCTCACTTCATTAGAAGATTGAAAGTTACTATATCGGCATGTAATAGCCAACTATCCGATCTTATAAATACTACTTTTTATTGGCCAGTACAATGGACATTTTTTATAAGGAAATGGTTAGTATTTGCTTTGGATTTTATGACAACTATAAACAACAAAAAACCCTATCGGTTATGATAGGGTTTAAATATATTGAACAATAATTCTTATGCCTCGAATGGATCAATAGAAACATAGGATTTACCTCCGGCTTTCTTTTCGAATTTCACTAGGCCGTCTACTTTTGCGTGCAAGGTATGATCTTTGCCAGCATAAACATTATCCCCAGGGTTGTGTTTAGTACCGCGTTGTCTAACGATGATATTTCCTGCAATGGCAGCTTGGCCGCCAAAAATCTTAACCCCTAAGCGTTTCGATTCTGATTCTCTACCGTTCTTTGAACTACCTACACCTTTTTTATGTGCCATGATATGTTATTTTTTCAACCTCGATATTCAACAAGGTCCAAATTAATTATTTACTTAAAGCGGCAATTAAATCAGCCTTTTTCATTGAAGATATGCCTTCAATTCCCTTGGCTTTTGCCATTTCTTTTAACTCAGCAACAGTATTCTTGCTATAGTCAACAACCTTTTTCGCTTCAGCGGCTTTAGGAGCGGCCTTCTTTGAGACAGCAGCTTTCGGAGCTTTCTCAGGAGCGTCCTTTTTTGCTGTAGCGGCTTTAGGAGCTGCCTTTTTTGGTGCCGCAACTTTGGGCTCTGCCTTCGCTTTTGGTGTTGCTTTCTTAGCGCCTTTGGTAACGATACTTTCAACAACAATCTCTGTTAAAGATTGGCGGTGACCGTTCTTTACGGCATACCCTTTACGTCTCTTCTTTTTGAAAACGATAACCTTATCACCTTTTAGGTGTTTTACGACTTTAGCCTCAACAGCGGCTCCGTCTATAGCTGGGGCGCCAACAGTAACGTTCTTACCATCATCCAAAAGAAGTACATTGTTAAAAGTTACCTTTTTCCCTTCTTCAGTCTGTAAACGGTGAACATATACTTTTTGGTCTTTCGCAACTTTAAATTGCTGCCCTGCTATCTCTACAATTGCGTACATAGCTTGTGTTATTTATAAATTTAAGAACAAGCCTAATATTTACTTAGGCGGGTGCAAATATACTCCTAAATCCTTAATCCACAAGTGTTT